>JAJYWS010000017.1 GCA_021791335.1 Thermoplasmata archaeon | reverse complement strand
GACGGTCGGGTCAGGATCGATTGTCAATACCCCCGATGCCAGTGTGACATTCTTACGGGCCGGCAACTGGACGGTCAGCTTCACGGTCACCGACTCCCTCGGCGTGATCGTCGAGCGTTCGGTGGTCATTTCTGTGAGTGCCCCGAATGGAGGGTCGCATCCGACCGGGACGGGGGGGTCCGTGAGCTCCGGGATCGAGTGGCAGTACGCTTGGGTGGGCGTCAGCCTGGTTCTGGCGGGGGGCGTGGCCGCGGGAGTGATCTGGTACCGACGGCGGGTCCGGGGACCAAGATAGTCCGCCCGGATCGACCACCCAATGCGGAGCCTTCCGGACCGGGATCACGGTGCCGCCGATCGAGACCCCTGTTCGCCACCTGCAGGAGCCGCATTGGACCGGCGGCGTGGTCTCCAATGCCCGCAGTCGAGGGGTCCGGTGGGTCACCCGCCCGAGCGGGACCGGCGCTGAACAATCGGGGGCAGCCAGCTTGAGCGTTCTCGGTAAAGTGTGCTCATCTGTCGGGCTTCGCCCGAAGGCACCTCAGGCCCTGAGCTTCGCACAGACGCAATGTGACAATGGGTGGGGGAGGCCCGAGTTAACGAACGGTCGAGGCGGCGTCGACTTCGGAACCTATTACAGGATTGCTCCTCCGGCACCCCCCGGCCGGCACGGATGAACCCTTCTCCGACACCTCCAGTCTTTCCCGGGCCCCGCGGGTACGCTCGACACCACTTCGCATGAAGGGAAAACTACATACCTCGGTCCGGGCCAAGACCCGGGCGATATGGGGCTTCCGACCTCGACCTCCACCTCATCGACCTCCTACCGCGAGGCGTTCGAATTCGACCACCTCCCCCCGGTCCTGTTTCCGCCCGGCTATCGTCCCCGACGCCCCCTGGGCGTGGGGGTCGTGAGCCTCCTGGTGGGGAGCTTCGGGACCCTGCTGGTCCTCTCGGGCATCCTGGCCAACCTGGTCGCCTATGGGGGCCCGTTGATCCCATCGAGCCTGTCGATCGTCGGCAGCACGGACGGGATCGTGAACGGCGTGCTCGCGGGGGTCGGGGCGGTGCTGATTGTGGTGGCCACCGGGCTTTGGCGGCAGGAGGAGTGGGCGCTCTACACCCTCTCGGGGCTCGCCTTCGGAGCCATGATTTACCTCCTCTTCGTCGGGTCGGTGACCGTGCTCTTCCTGCTCCTCTTGATCCTCGGGCTCTACCTGCTCCTGGTCCGCCGGTACTTCCTCTGAACCCCTGCGGATGCACCCGTGCCCTTATAGGCCCCGAAACGAGACGGAGGACCGGTGACGAGCTCGACCATCGCTCAGCAACTGGCCTCCAAGCAGCGGGAGATCTCGGTCGCCGAATTCTTCGAACGGAACCGGCAGATCCTGGGGTTTGACAATCCGCAACGAGCCCTCCTCACCACGGTCAAGGAGGCCGTCGACAACAGCCTGGACGCCGCGGAGGAGGCGGGGATCCTCCCCGAGATCGAGGTGGAGATCGCCAAGGACGGTACCGATCGCCTGAGGGTCGCCGTCACCGACAACGGCCCCGGGATTCTCCGCCGGGAGATCCCGAACGTGTTTGCGCGTCTCCTGTACGGCTCCCGATTCCACGCCCATCGTCAGGCCCGGGGGCAGCAGGGGATCGGGATCTCGGCGGCCGTCCTCTACGCCGGCCTCACCACCGCCCGGCCGGCGAAGATCATCTCCAAGGTCGCGGAGGAGGAGGGGGCCCATCTTCTCGAGCTCTCGATCGACATCCAGAAGAACGCTCCCCGGATCGTCTCCGAAGACGTCACGCTCTGGGACCGGGCCCACGGGACCCGCATCGAGATGATCCTGAAGGCCCGGTACATCCGGGGGCGTCAGTCCCCCCTCGAGTACCTTCGCGGGACAGCGATCGTCAATCCCCACGCACGGATTGTTCTGACCGAGCCGGACGGGACCCGGATCACGTTTGAACGGGCGACCGAAACCTTGCCGCCGCTTCCCCGCGAGACCTTGCCGCACCCCTACGGCTTGGAGCTCGGCGAGCTCGGGAGCCTCCTGCGGGGCTCCCGGCGACCCTCGCTGGTCGAGATGCTGACCAAGGACCTGGGAGGCGTGAGCCCCCGGGTGGCCCGGGAGGTCCTCGCGGGGGCGGGGCTGGCCGCCTCGGCCGCCCCCGGTTCGGTGGACGGACCGGCCCAGGAGCGGTTGCTCTCGGCCCTTCAGTCGGCCAGTCTGCTGGCGCCCTCCTCCGACTGCCTCTCGCCGATCGGCCCGCTCCTGATCAAACGCGGACTGCGCAATGTCCTGGGCGAGGTTCGCCCCGAGTTCTTCGCCCCGCCCGTGAGCCGGCCCGCCAAGGTCCGCGGCGGGTTTCCGTTTCTGGTCGAGGTCGGGCTGGTCTACGGGGGCGGCTTGCCGGTCGACCAGCCGGTCCAGGTGCTCCGCTTCGCCAACCGGGTCCCGCTCCTCTTCCAGCAGGGGGCCTGCGCGATTACGAACGCGATCGGATCGATGGACTGGCGCCGCTACGGGCTCGACCAGAAGGGCGGCAGTGGCCTGCCCACCGGCCCGGCGCTGATCCTCGTCCACGTGGCGTCCACGAAGGTCCCGTTCACCAGCGAGGCGAAGGAGGCGATCGCCGAGGATCCCGATATCGACCGGGAGGTGACCCTCGCGCTCCAAGGCGCCGCGCGGCATCTCAAGGCGCACCTTTCCCGGAAGAGCCGACGGGCGTTTGCCAGCGAAAAGTTCGCCATCATCCAGCGGATCCTGCCCAAGCTGGCCGAGAAGACCAGCGGCCTTGTGGGTCGACCGGTCCCCGACCTCACCCCGGTGATCACCCGGATCATGGACGTCGTCACCGTGGAGCCGGTCCTCGGGACCGAGAAGACCGGTCGGACCGGGAGCCTCGAAATCACCAACTACACGCCCCGGCCCCGGATCCTCGAGGTGTTCGTCGAGGGCCCTCCGGAGGAGCTGCGGACCGCCGCGTTCGAACCGGCCCCCGAAGGCTCCGATGCCGACCTCGGGCGGTACTGGTGGACGCTGCCGAAGTTGATGCCGAACGGACGGACCCGACTCTCGCTCAGGTTCCCGGCGGGGATCGAGGTCGACGCCAACGATCTCGATCTCTACGTGGCCGGCATCGATGAGGGGCATCTGCTCGGGGCCGATGCCCTTCCCGGGGATTGGGAGGTGCGGCTGCCGAGGGCGATCGTGGAGGCGGCCGAGGCCGCCGAGGCCCAGGGCGGGGTGAAGGAGTCCGAAGAGGAGGTGGATTACGATGCCGAAGAGACGTCCGCTCGAGTCGCCGACGACGAGTGATCCCGACCTGGCCCCGGTCCGGGCCGACGCCCTGGCCCCGACGATGGACCTCGCCGGAGAGATCTACCAGCAGTTGGCCCGGGGGGAGATCCCCCGGATGCGGCTGCCGTTGCGGACCAAGCAGAACATCTCGTTCCAATCCCGAGAGGGGGTGTTCCGGCTCGGCCGGGCGATGGGCACTCGGAGTGCCCGCAAGCTCGACGGGGCGCTCATGCTGCTGAGGACCTTCTATCTGGTCGACTTCATCAACGAGATGGCGCACGACCGGAAGACCTCGACCCTGCGGGAACTCTACTACATCAGCGAGGGTTGGCAGGACGCCAAGTTCCACAGCGAGGACGAGTCGAACCTCCTGGTCGAGGACCTCGAGGTCATGTGCGAGCGGCTGCGGGAAGACTTCCGGCTTCACCCCGAAGAGAACGGGGCGTCCGTCATCGGCGACCTCACGATCAAGGAACGCAACCGCAAGGGCGTCGTGAAGAAGATCAACTGCCGGGACGACGTGGGCGACGGCGGCTACTCGATCCCGTTCAACGTCGAGAAGGAGAAGATCGAGTTCGTCTCGACCGGGGCCAAGTTCGTGATTGCGATCGAGTGCGGGGGCATGGTCGATCGGCTGGCCGAGAACGGATTCGACGAGCGGCAGAAGGCGATCCTCCTCCACCTCAAGGGCCAGCCGGCCCGCTCCACCCGCCGTTTCCTCCGGCGGATCCACGAGGAACTCCACCTTCCGGTCGTGGTCTTCACCGACGGGGACCCCTGGTCGTTCCGGATCTTCGCGAGCGTGGCGTTCGGGGCGATCAAGACGGCCCACATCTCCCAGTACCTCGCCACCCCGAGCGCCGAGTTCCTCGGGGTGACCGCCTCGGACATCGAGAACTACGATCTCCCCTCCGACAAGCTTTCCGACCAGGATGTCCGCGCCCTCCAAGCCGAGTTGAGCGACCCGCGCTTCGCGACCGCGGAGTGGCGCTCCGAGATCGAGCTCATGCTCAAGAACGGGAAGAAGGCCGAACAGCAGTCGCTGGCGAAGTACGGCCTGAACTACGTGACCGACCGCTACCTTCCCGAGAAGCTGACCGCGATGGGTGTCCTTTAGCCACCGGCGTCGGCTACGGGACGCCGAGCGCCCGGTGGCCATCGGGCGTCAGGAGGGTCGCGGCGTAGCGGGCCGGCACGTAGAGATGAACGCCCTCGGCCCCGGTCTCCCGCCTCCAGGCCTCGCCGGCCTCGGTGAACTCGGAGCGTTCGGTCCCCACCTCTTCCGCGTCCCGGGTCGACGGGGCCGAGGCGGTCCGCCCCTCGGGTTCCAGCTTCAGCATCTCCCCTTCGGGGTCGAGCCGGATCCAGCCCCGAGGCACGGCCAGGTGAAGGTGGACCAACCGGGGTCGGAACTGCCGCTCGCTCTCCGTCTCGGTCCGGGAAAAGACGGCGAACTCCGTGCCCCCGACCGTGGCGAGGCGGGCGAACTGGAACGACTTCTGGCGGAACTCGAGCAGGTTCAGTTCCAGATCCGTGATGTCCATCGCCTCGGCGAGCGGCCCCGCCTACATAACCTGGGGTCCCTCCGGGTGGCCCCGCGGTCGGTCTCGGGCTGAGTGACGGCCCGCAACCGCCGACACCCCTCGGGAGCAGGTCGTTTCGGGGGCCTCCGGTCGGGAATAGAGCGGGTCCGGGGCCGCCGGAGGCTGGAGGGGACGGCCCAGAGATCAGGGAAAACGGGCGCAGCGTCGGCTCCGGGGGGGCGGCAACCCTAATAAACGGGGGAAACTACCCGCGCCCGTCTCGGACGCGAACTGAATGAAACGAAGCTCACGCGTTTGGAAGAAGCGCGGCCACATGCGGTGGAAGTGGCGCAAAAAGAGGATGCGCCGCCGCATGAGAGCCCAGAAGATGCGAAAGCAGTAGGGCCGCTCCCCCCCACAGGGACGGCGGCCCTCACCTCTTCAACCCCTTCCCCGGTTCCCTTCCGAATCCTACCAACCCAGTCGGTCCAGGGCTCGGGCCGGCTTGGTGGCCTTCTTCCACTCCCGGTAATGGTCCCGGCACAGCGGGGCCCGGTGGCCCTTCTTGGGGAGGCCCGAGAGCCCCTTCTGGGCCTCGGCGAGCGCCAGGTGGCGTACCGAGAGCGCCCCGCACCCCGGAACAAGGCAGGGTTCGGGGCTCTCCTCCCCCCGCCGCTTGGGGGAGATCCGGGCCGCGCTCATGCGGGCTTCTGGAGGCGGGCCGCGACGAGGTCCGGGATCTCGTAGGGGAACCGGGCCACCTGAACTCCGGCCGACTCGAGCGCGGCCTGCTTGCTCTCGGCGGTGCCCTTGCCGCGCAGGACGATCGCGCCCGCGTGACCCATCCGCTTCCCCGGGGGCGCCGACCGGCCCGCGATGTACCCGATGACCGGCTTCGAGACGTGGCGCCGGATATAGTCGGCCGCATCCTCCTCAGCCGCCCCCCCGATCTCTCCGACCATCACGATGAGCCGGGTCTCCGGGTCGGCTTCGAGCAGGGGGAGCGCATCGACAAAGGAGGTCCCGTTGACCGGGTCGCCCCCCAGGCCGATACAGGTGGTCTCCCCGAGGCCGTGCTCGGAGATGCCGTTGACGATCTCGTAGGTGAGCGTCCCGCTCCGGGAGATGACCCCGACCGGGCCGGGCCGGAACACCACATTGGGGATGATCCCGACCTTGGAGAGGCCCGGTGAAGCGATTCCAGGGCAGTTCGGGCCGATGATCCGGGTCCCCCGCAGCCGGGCATAGTGGTACATGGTCAGCATGTCGTGGAAGGGAATGTGCTCCGTCACGATGACCGCGAGCTCGATGCCGGCATCGACCGCCTCGATCAGGGCATCCTTGGCAAAGGGTGCGGGGACGAAGATGCAGGAGGCGTTCGCCGAGGTGGCCGCGACCGCGCGGGCCATGCTGTTGAAGACCGGAACCCCTTCCACCGAGCTCCCTTCCTTTCCCGGAGTCACCCCGGCGACAACCTGCGTCCCGAAGAGCCGCATCTGCCGGGTATGGACCGTCCCCTGGTGACCGGTGATTCCCTGGACCACGACCCGGGTCCGGCCGTCCACGAGAACGCTCATGGGCGCCCCCCCCGGGCGGCCTCCACCACCGCCCGACCGGCGTCCCGCAGGTCCGGCAGCGAGGTGATGCCCGCGGTCCGAAGGATCGCGACCCCCTCGGCCTCATTGTTGCCGCGGATCCGGGCCACGAGCGGGAACTTTTCGTTCGGCGGAACCTGCCGCATCGCCTCGACGAGCCCGTTCGCGACCGTATCGCACCGGGTCACCCCTCCGAAGACGTTGAGAAACACCGCTTTCGGCGCGGCGCGGGCCATCAGCAGGAACGCCTCCGCGACCTTCTTGGGGTCGTCGGTCCCGCCGAGATCGAGGAAGACCCCCGGCCGGCCGCCATACTCCTGGAGAACGTCCAGGGTCGCCATGGTGAGGCCCGCGCCGTTCGCGATCACTCCGATATTCCCATCGAGCTGGACAAAGGCGATCTCCTTTTCCCGGGCGATCTCCTCCAGGGGGGTGCGGTCGTCCCGAACTTCCGAGTACTCGGGGTGGCGGAAGGCCGCGTCATCCTCGATGATCACCTTGGCGTCCAGGGCCACCACCCGGTCCCCGACGACCGCGAGGGGGTTGATCTCGACCAGCTCCGCGTCCTCCTTCTGGAAGATCTCCCAGAGGGCGTTGAGGACCGGCTCCAGCGACTTGGCCAATGGACCGGAAAGGCCGAGGAACTCGGCGGCCCGACGGCGCTCGTAGGCGGCGAGCCCGACGAACGGATGGATCGGTTGCCGGTCGATCGACGACGGGTCGACCGATTCAATCTCCACCCCACCGTGAGGACTTACCATGAGGATCGGCAATCGGAGGCTGCGGTCCAGGGTCAGCGAGACGTAGAGTTCCCGGCCGATGGCGAGCTTCTCCTCCAGGATCAGCTCGCGCACCTTTTCGCCCTTGAACTCCATCCCGAGGATCGCCCGGGCGGCCTCGCGGGCCTCGGTGGGAGTGGCGGCAAACCGGACCGCCCCCCCCTTGCCCCGTCCTCCGGCGAGAACCTGCGCCTTAATGACACACGGAAGCGGGACCTTGCCGGACTGGGCCGCGGCTTCGGCCTCCTCCGGAGATCGGACCACCGTCCCTCGGGGCAGGGCGATTCCGTACTTGTGAAAAACCTCCTTTCCGCGCCACTCCGCCAGTTTGACCATACGTCACCGTCTCCGCGAGGCGCCTCGACTCTTAACGCCGACGGGCCGCAGCCCCGGCGGGAAGCGTCCGCTCGCCGCCGTACCGGGAACCCCCTTTGCCGGTGGGATCGATCGCGCGGGGCCCCTGGGCCGAAGGGCGCGGGCGATCTACCCGTCCAACGGGAGGGGTTCGGGCTCGAGCTCCAGATCGGGAGGGGAGCGCGCATGGCCGGTGATCCGCACCGCCACGCCGCGGCTCATCCGGCCCATCTCATTCGGGGCGAGCAAAAGTCGGCCGACCGCGAGCAGCCGGTCCGATGGGTCGACCAGGGGGGCCGTCATCTCCACCCGCAGGGCCGGGTCGGCGCGCACGACGAACTTGGAGAACAGGCTGCGGCCGGCGGCGACAAACTCGGCTGCGTCGGGGTGGACCGTCACCCGGGGAACGAGGCCCGGGGCCGAGGCCAGGAGCCACTCGGCGCCTCCGTAGGTGGGGTGGGCCTGGCCGTCGTTGCCCACCACCCAGAGGGGTCGACCTTCGGACTCGATCCAACGGACCCTCTGGGTCCGACGGGACCGTCCGACCTTGAGCCGGGAGATCTCCAACCGCCCGGCGATCTCCGGCCCGTACCTCCATTCGAGGAGGGCCCGGATCTGGACCCGATCCCAATCGGCCTGCCATCGGCTGCCCCGGTCGGTGCCCAGCGACGGGTCGGCTTCCAGCAGCGCCCGCAGGGCGGCCACCGGGAACGCACGCCGGGGGGACTCGAACTCCGTGACCCCCAGGAACGGTCCGACCGGATAGGTTTCGAGAAGCTCGACGGGGACCTCGCCCATCGGGGTTCGGGCGACCCATTCGAGCGGACGGCCCTCCCGGTCCTCCCGGGGAATCCAGCTGAGGTACTCCGGCCGCAGCGGCACCGCCGGCAAGAGCCGGGCGGTGGTCCGACGGGCTCGGTACTCCTCCACCCGGCGTCGGAACCCGATGACCGAGGGGCGGAGCAGGCTCTCCGCACTGACCTCCCGGAACGCCCGGCGTCGATCCGGTTCGGTGGGGAGGAACAGCTCGGGCGTGGCGAGCAGGCTCCGGAGGGCCGCCCGGAGGGCCGGGTGGGCGGTCGCCCGCCGTTCCACGAGCTCCCAGAGCGTGCCGTCCCGGATGGCCTGCCGGACGCGGGCCATCTCCTCCGCCGACGTGAGCAGGTTGTGGCGGGCCAGGTGGACCTCCCGGTCGCCGGCCGAAAGCTCCCCGAGATCGGTGAGCGGCCGCTCCCGGCAGAGCGCGCACTCGCAGATCCGCTCGCGCACGCCGGTCAGGGGCACCGTTCCGTCCGCCAGCAGGAGAGCCCCCCGGCGGGCGAACTTGATGTACGCCGAGGAGTCGAACAGGTCCACCCCCAGCAACGCCCCCAGCGCGAAGGTCATCGGGTGGCCGGCACCGAACAGGTGGACCGCCCGGTCGGGGGCGAGATGGGGCCGCGCCGCGGCCACCGCCTGGACCAGTTCCACGAACCGGTACTGTTCGAGGAGGGGGACCACGCCTCCCACCGCCAGCACATCCCCGATCCGGCTCGCGGCTTCCGCCGACCGGGCCCGGAGTTCCGGATGGGCGCCGCCCTGGACCGGGACCGCGAGCAGTCCCTTCCGGCCCGCGCGGGCCGCCCGGGCCCGTTCCAATGTGAGTTCGAGGCCCTCGGCCGCCTGCTCCCGCGGGGCCTCGGGTTCGGTGAACACATCGAGCACGGTGGCGATGTCGCTCCCGATGGCCTCCTGAAAATCGAGGCTCTCCTGGGGGGTGATCTCGACCGAGCCGTAGGCGTGCTGTTGGAAGGCGCCCGAGTCGGTCATGATCGGGCCGTCGAAGTCGAGGAGCCCGTGGATCCCGCGCTCCCGGGCGATCGCCTGGAGCGGAGGGCTCCGCCAGGTGATGTAGGCCGATGTGATCACCGCTCCGAGCCCGAAGGTTTCCCGCATCCAACGGGGGGAGGCGGCCTGCCGCGCCGGGTCCGGGTGGACGACGGGGAGGAGCGCCGGGGTCTCGATCGGCCCGTGCGGCGTGGCGAGCCGCCCCAGGCGGGCGAGGCCGTCCCGCTCGACGAGTTCGAAATCGGTCATGGATGCGGTCGGGACGATGCGGAGGGAATAACCGTGCGCCCACCCCCACGGACGGAGGCCCGCCCCGCGTCGGGAGCGCTCCGGCCCAGGTACCCGGCCCGGATCCGTTCGAGCAGCTCCACCATCTCGGCCCGGGTCAGCTTCCCGGTATTGGTGTTCTGGGGGCTGGGGTGGTAGGAGGCCCAGAGAAGCGGCCGGCCCGGGCCGAGCGCCACGCAGGCTCCGTGGCCGAACGGCACTGCCGGGGGCTCGACCCCGTAGACCGCCCGGGTTGACGCGAGCAGGGCCTCCCAGGCGACCCCGCCGAGCGCCAGGACGGCGCGAGCCTTCCCGAGGGCACAGAGCTCCCGGACCAGGAACGGGAGGCACCGGTGGCGTTCCTCCCCGGTCGGCCGGTTGTCGGGCGGAACGCAGCGGACCGCGGCGGTCATGTAGAGGTCGGTGTAGCGGAGGCCGTCCCCCCGATGGTGGGAGGTGGGCTGGTTGGCGTACCCGGCGGCGTGGAGCGCCTCGACCAGGAACCTCGCCGACCGGTCCCCGGTGAACATCCGGCCGGTACGGTTCGAACCGTGGGCCGCGGGAGCGAGTCCGACCAGGACCAGACGCGCCTGGGGGTCCCCGAACCCGAAGACCGGTCGCCCCCAGTACTCTTCCTGCCGGAACTCCCGTTTTCGGGTGCGGGCCACCTGCTCCCGGTACGCCACCAGTCGGGGACAGGCCCGGCAGGCGAGGACCTCGGCCCGCAACGCCGCCCAAGAGTCGGTCACCGAAAGCCCCCGGGGGCAGAGCCTGACCCGCGCCGGCCCATCAGCCGTAACGCGGGATCTTGGGGTCGACGTGGCGCGACCAGGCGTCGATCCCTCCTTCGAGGTTGGCGACCTTTTCGAAGCCGGCCTGGGTGAGGTAGGCGACGACCATCGCGGAACGGGACCCGTGGTGGCAGTAGACGACCACTTCCCGGTCCTTGGGAATCTCACTCAGGCGTCGGGGAATGTCGTTCATGGGGATGTGGAGGGAGGGTTCGATCCGGTTGAAGGCCCGTTCCTCGTGCTCGCGCACATCGACGAGGACCAGGCAATCGGGATCCTTGGAGTGGCGCTCGGCCACTTCGTGAACCGACACCCGACGGGGCATGCCCTTCGATGACCCCGCCGCCATAAATCGATGGCGCCCCAGACCGGTCCGAACCGGCCGTCCGCCTCGGCCGCGCGCCCTCGGCGGCCGCGGACGTTACGCGCTCCCCTGGGTATATGAGCCCCCTCCGCTCTGCCCCTTCCGATGCGTACGGGCCTCCTCCTCTACCTCGACAGCGAGGGGTCGTCGTACAGTGAGGTCGCCGAGCCGCTCGAGGCCCTCGGATTCCGTCCCTCCTCGGAAGGCTACGACTTCGAGTACGCCTGGGAGGCGCCCGGAACGGTCCGCGAGGCCGTGGCTCTCGCCGACCGGGTCCACGAGGCCCTGCACGGGCTCACGGTCTACTTCCGGATGGAGACCTTTGAGGGGCCGGATCGAGAGTCTTCCCGTCACGGATAAGTGACCCCCCCGGTACCCCGGGCAATGCTGGTCCTGGGCATCGAGTCGACCGCCCATACCGCCTCGGTCGGGATTGTCGACGAGAGGGCGGCCGTGCGGGCGCTCGCCTCCGACATGTACAAGCCTCCCGCGGGAGGCATTCACCCTCGGGAGGCGGCCAACCACCATGTGGATTGGCTGCCCGAGTTGGTCGATCGCGCGCTCCGGGAAGCCCAGGTCGCGCCCGGGGAAATCGGCGCGGTCGCCTTTGCCCAGGGGCCCGGACTCGGCCCGTGCCTGAGGGCGGGCGCCACGGTCGCCCGCGCGCTCAGCCTCGCCTGGAATCTTCCGCTCGTACCCGTCAACCACTGCGTTGCGCACATCGAGATCGCCCGGGTGCTGAGCGGGCTCGACGATCCGCTGCTGCTCTACGCGAGCGGCGGCAACACCCAGGTCATCGCCTATGCCCGGGGCCGCTACCGCGTCCTCGGGGAAACCATCGACATCGGGGTGGGGAACTTCCTGGACAAGCTCTGGATCGGCTTAGGGGGTGCGTTTCCCGGGGGCCCTGCGATCGAGGCGGCCGCCCGGCAGGGGAAGGTGATCCATCCCCTCCCGTATTCGGTCCACGGGATGGATGTCGCCTTCTCCGGGTTGTTGACGGCAAGCCTCGCGCTGCACCACCAGGGCGTCCCGACCGAGGACCTCGCCTACTCGGTCGAAACCACCGCCTACTCCATGCTGACCGAAGTGACCGAACGGGCACTGGCCCACCACAAGCGCAGCGCGGTAGTCCTGGGGGGAGGCGTCGCCTGCAACCTGCGGCTCCAAGCCATGGTCCGGACGATGGTGGAAGCGCGAGGGGGGACGATGTATGCCCCGCCCCGACGGCTGTGCGTCGACAACGGGGCGATGATCGCGTGGACCGGACTCATGGCCCTTCCGTTCGGGGGGGCGGTCCCGATCGAAGCCTCGACCGTCCAGCCCCGGCAGCGGACCGACCTGGTCCCCTCGCCGTGGCGCGGCCCGTCGGTGGGCTAACGGATCGTGGGCTCCGGCCCTTCGGAGAGCGCCGGTAGCCGCTCTCCGTCCCAACCGAAGAAGTGGAGGTAGAGGTAGGCATTCGCCACCAGGGCCGCCGCGTAGCCGAGGAACGGCACGGCCGCGGCCACGTTCTCGAGTCCGTAGCCGGCCGCGGCGGTCGCCCCGCTCGCCGCACCGACCCGGGCGGCCTGGTTGGTCCCGGCCCCCTCCGACCGGTCCGCGTGCGGCAGCCGGCCCATCAACGCGCTGGTCTGGGCCGGAAGGGCGGCGACCCGGAGTCCGGGCAGGGCGAAGTAGATGCCGAGGGCCGCGACCAGCGGCGTGAACGGCATGACCGCGGCCAGCACGGCGGCGACCAGGCGGGTACCGACAATGGCCCGGACGAATCCCCAGCGTCGTTCCAGGGCGGGGGCCGCGAGGAGGGCGAAGGTCCCGATCAGGCTGCTGATCGTGCTGTAGACGGCCATCTCGGAGCGCGGGATCGCGAACACGATGACGAAGAAGGGGATCAGGAATGGGGTGAGGAGCCCCTGGGAGAATCCGTTGAGCACGCCGGTCCAGGTGAACCGTCGGATCACTTCCCGGCTGCGCGCCGACGGCTTGCGTCCCCGTTCGACCGGCCGGATGGGGATCGGGATCGATACGCCGACCGATACGATGGAGACCGCCAGCGCGATCAGGAAGAGCGTCGGCAGGTCGATGAAGCCGGCCCAGAGCGAGCCACCGGCGGCCGCGATGCTCGCGATGAACGTGAAGTAACTGAACCAGCGGGTCCGGTCGGCGGGGGCGACCAGATCGCTCAGAATGGTGGTCTGGAGCGGGAACGCCACGCCCCCGACCCCTCCGCCGGCGAGGGAGCCGGTCGCACTGAAGCCGCCGATCACCGAGGCCAACGCCGCGGCCAGGAGGTCCGGATTCCAGACCAGGAGGGCGCAGGCCACCGGGAGCAGGGCGAGGGACAGCAGGAAGGCGGGCCGCAGGGCCCGGCGACTCCCGTACCGACTGACGGCGTAGGAGAGACCCGCTGTCGATAGGGAGCCGGTCGCGTAGAGGATTCCGAGGAGAAAGGCGCCGCTGTGGAGCTGGGTCAGGAGGAGGTAGGGGAATCCGATGTTGACGAGGCCGGCCGCCACCCCGCGCAGGACCCGGCTGGTGAGGAGGAATCCGAGGGCGGTCTCCCGGCGGATCGGGCCGACCGCCGAGGGGTGGGTTGCGTTCGTCACGGCTCAAGCTCGC
>JAJYWS010000048.1 GCA_021791335.1 Thermoplasmata archaeon | reverse complement strand
GCCCCACATGGTCCATGGGGCCCCGGCCGGTCGCGACCTCGAGCGCGGAGAGGCGGCTCCAGGCGACGCCCGCCGCGAAGGGCCCCCAGGGCTTCTCCATCTCACCCATGAGGTTGGCTTCCCGGGGAAGGAGGATGAACCCGTCCCCGATCTCAAACTGGGAGGACGCCCCGGGCCCGAGGAGGATCTGATCGGCCGTCTGGTTGGCGATCTGCACCGGGCGGCCCACCACGGCCCCGTGGAGGGTCAAGGAGCCGCTCCGGTTGACCGATCCGGATAGGTTCTGCGAGTAGTTGCGGAGGAGAGTGCCGTTCACGCTCAATTGGGAGGAGAAGTTACCGCTCCAGTTTCCGAAGGCCGTGTAGTTGGACTGCGCCACCCAGTGACGGGTTGCCGAGAGGTTGTTCGGGTAGAGCCCGATGGGAGGGTTGAAGCGGGCCGAAAGGTTCCCCTCCAAGGCGGCCGAAAGGCTCCGGTTCACTTGGACTCCCATGTGGTTCAGGACAAACACCTGGGAGAGGAACCCTCGGTAGGTACCGGTCGAATTGATCAGAGCGACCGCGCTCACGGCCGAACCGTTCGGCAGGCTCGTCACGGTTCCATTCGTGGTGAAGTTGCCGAAGGTCACACTGCGTTCCCACGCCCGGAAGCTGAAGTTGGCGACCGGGACCGTACAGGCCGATCCGGGGCAGAAGGTGAGGTTGACCGAGATCCCGTCGGTCCGTGTGACCTCAAGCTGGAACCCCGTTGAGGTGTTGGTCTGATTGAGGACCACTGAGTAGCCCTCGATGACCCTGCCCCGAAGATGGACCCCGTGGTCCTCATGGCCCCCTCGGGTGTACTGGACCTCAACCACCCGCCCGTAGGCCCAACTCTCGGGGGAGTGGCCCGGGCGGACGCTTGCTCCATTCACGCTTGGGGCGGAGGTCGGCGCGGACAGGCCGGATCCGGTCGGCCATACGATCAGCAGCATCGCCACGGCCAGCAGCACGGCAACTGCGGCCGGGAGTCCTCGTCGCAATCGGGAGTCTCGCTTCATGGTGCTTGTGCTGCCAACCTCGGAGGAATCTCTTAAAGAAGAGTTCACATATCCCCCCCCTCCGTTGGACCGGCTGACAGGGCCTGTCAAGCGGGGTGAAGAAGATCGCGCGTTCTCTGACGGAGCAGGAGGCCCGCGTCGTCGGTCTCCTTCTGGAGGATTCGTCCGGAGGGGAGCGCGACCGGCTTCGACGCTGGCAGCTCCCCCGATCGACCTATCACCACATCCGTCGGAAGGCGTACGCTGAAGGGTGGGTCCATGCCCGGTACATCCCCGACCCCCGGTTGTTCGGCCTTCACTGGATCAGTTTCCTCCTGGTCCGGCCGTTTGCCGACTGGAGGGGGGCGCTGGCCGAGGCGCTGAGCCGGGACCCCCGAGCTGTCCATCTGGCGGTCGGGCCCACCCTGGTCTTCTCCATCCATTGGGAGGCCTCCGAGGCGGCCGCGGGTCGCCGCTGGGCGATGATCGAGAAGGCCGGGTGGGCTGCTGGGGGCCTGCAGCTCACGGTCGAGCTCACCGCCCGGTCCGTACCCGTCTACTTCGATTACGAGGGATTGTGGGCGAATCTGACCGACCGGCCGGGGACCTCGGGCTACCCTCGCGGACTGGTGGGCGGAGCCGCTTCCCCGGGGTCCTCCCCGCCGGGACCGATGACCCCGCATCAGAGGTGGGCGGTCCGCTATCTGCTCGAACGGGTCGCGACGTCCTCGACCCGGACCGACCCCGGAAGTCCGGGCGGACCCTTCGGACTCCCCTTTTCGGTCCGTCGCCTCATGGCGCAGGGGTGGGTCGCCCACCGTTCGATGCTGGATCCTTCCTCAATACCTCCGTACCAAGGGCGGATCGCGAACCGGACCTACTTTGTTGCCGGCACGCCCCGCCCCGGGGCGCAGCCCGAGCGACTCTTCCAGCAGCTGGCGGGAGAGTGTCGGGTGTACCCGTTCCTGTTTGTCGCCGGTGCGGACCGCTGGCTGATCGGAGCGGCGGGTGGTGCCCGGGACGGGACCCCACCGACGGCCCCCCGACGGCCGGTCCTCCCGACCATCGGCGAGGCCTGCCAGGGGATCGAGATCTTCGAAGCGGATGGGTCCAGCTTCCGGCCCCAGGTCGACCACCGCTACGAACGGTTGTTGACCGAAGCTTCGTCAGAGCCCGAGCCGTGAACCGGGTTCCGCCTCGCCCGCGCCGGCACGGGTTGGACGCAGGCTAATGAACCGGAACGCGTAGCATAAGCAGGGGCGCGTGGCTTAGCCTGGATAGAGCATCGGGTTCCTAACCCGGCGGTCGGGGGTTCGAATCCCCCCGCGCCCGTCCCAGTCCCGGATGGATTGCGGGCTGAGCGGGTCGCGGCCGCTCCACGATCGGCACTCCCCGAACGGCCCGAGCCATTTGGGACGCAACGAGGCCACCCCCGAACCGCGGGGCGCGACCCACGAACCATTCCGATGACCAGACACCGGAGCGGGGGACACTGTTCGCTGGAGTGATTCTGACGGCGGAGTTTGTGCGACTGCGGCGGATAGGTCGCGAAGGGAAGTTCGCCCCAGGAGCTGCGGGATTCTCCGACGACTCGCCGTGAGCTTTGGTACTACCGGAGGGAGAGGGCCGAGGCCGACAAGCCAACCCCCGCAGCGGAGGAGCGTTCCACGGTGAAGGGAGGTCGGGATGCGCCTGGGCCAATCAATGATACTGACGGCTCACGGGATTGAGCCCGGCCCTGAGAGATCCGTTCGCTCAGGCCGCCTCGGCGTCGGTGTACGTCATGAGGTACATGCCCCCGCCCACCATCCAGCCCATGCAACCGAGGACCGACAGGGGATTCATCGAGAAGTAGACGATGGTCACCCCGAGAAGGGCCGCCGGGACAATGAGCCCGAGGATCCCGGCCCAGACCTTCCCGCCTCCCGGAAGCCGCATGACCCGTACCAGATTCGGGCCCCTTCTTAACCTTCCCCTCCCCCGGGAGGCCCCGGCTTACGAGGCCGGAGCGGGCTTGGCGGACGGGACGATCTCGAGGGCGAGCTCGACCGTGGGGGTGGTCGCGGCCAGGGGGGCCAGTGGAGCCGGCGGCGGCAGGCTGAGCGTTCCCGCGCCGACCGGCAATTCCGGCCCGGACGAGGCCGCCATCGGGGCCGGTGCGGAGGAGCTCACGAAGGAGCTTTCCATGGACTGGATGAAGCCGTCCTGGATGTATGCACTGACGAGGCCGGCCCAGTGTCGGGCCACCCCCGCCATGGAGAGCTGACCCGCCCGGGGCCGGAGCGACTCGTTGTCCAGGGTCCAGAGCCGGGCCTGACCCCGTCCCTGACGGTCGGTGAACGACTCGATGAACGCGAGCCGGGCCAGCACCCGATCGGCCAGGGACCGGCGTTCCCCCTCGCAGGCGAAGGGTTTGACGACAAAGGTCGTGACGAGCTCGGAACGTCGGCAGGCGGCATCGATGACGCAGGGCAGCACGCCGGTACCGGTCCCCCCGCCTAGGCTGCCGAGGATGAAGACGACCGTGTTGCGGTCGAAGATTCGCTCGAGCGCCGGCTGGGCGGCCCGGGCGAGCGTCCCGGCGACGACCGGCGATCCGCCGGTGCCGGCCCCTGAGCTGGGCTCGGGGCCAAGAAAGATGCGGCGATCGAATTCGTCCAGCGACTGGACCCGGGCGTCGCAGTTGACCGCGACGAGTTCCAGGTGACGGACGTGGAGCCGGGCGATCTCCCGGGCAATCCGCACCGCACCCCCACCGACCGCCACCAGCAGGATCCGTACCTGCTCGCCCAGTCGGACCGGCTCGCCTCGGCCCTGGGTTTCGTTCGTCGAGGAGGCTCCCGTTCGGAATCCCCCGTTCTCGTTCTCTTCCCCCTTGTACGCGGACACCATCCCTTCCCGTCGCTCGACTCCCCTCGTCCGGCCTAGCGGCCGACGACCCCCCGACGTTCCAGGTCGGTGGCGCTCTCCTGGAGCGCCCCGGCTTGGGTCCGGCGTTCCACCGCCTCCTGAACCGTCGATCGCGCCCGGGCGGCGAGCTCGTGCACCTTGAGCTCGATCTCGCCCCGGCGAATCACCTCGGCCAGGACATCTTCGACCGGTCGGCCGTTGCAGACCGTCCGGGCGTACGCCACGAAGGTGGCGTACTCGTCGGGACGGAGACGAACGACCGTCGGCACGAGGCCGTCGCCGTCAACCCGCGGTGTCGGGGTGGCCGACTGGGCTCGGGAGCGAACGAACGCGTGCAGCGCCGCCCGCATGAGTTCGGAGCGGGTGGAAAACTCGCCGCAGGCGACCATCGAATCCACCATCTCCAGCTCACGTCGGTCGCACCGTAGGGCGATGCGTGCGTCGTCACTTCCCGGCGCTCGGGATGGACCATCGTCCCTTCCACGACGGGCCGTTCCGGAGCGAGCTTTGTCGAACACGACAAGCGAACCAATGTCCATGAGACCTACATAAAGTAACCCTCAGAAACGAGGGCGTCCATCGGCTCGGGCCCCCAACGCATCCGGCTGACGTGTCGAACAGGCTCTGAGGGTTGTCGAACGTGCCCATCTTGGACCCCGGGGTCCGTATAACCTGGTTCTCAGCCCCCCTGGAAAGCCCTGTCTAGGCTTCCCGTGAAGGGAGCTCCCGAACCAGTCGCTCTCGTACGGTTGCCTACCACGGCCGGGTGTGGGTAGGGTGATCCTGCCTTCCTCGGCCGACCGAGGGGTCGACCGGGGGTCATTCGCGGCGTGGGGAGGCTGCGCGCCGTCCGTGACGCTCCGGCGCTCGAGGAGCCGTGGGCCCGGTCGGGGGTCGGTCGCTGCTCAGGGGAGTCGCGCAATCATGCCAGCGCACCCCGCGGGGCCTCGCTCACACCCTGAAGCCTCCTCGGGAAGGCGCTCATCGACGGGTTCTCATTCCCGATGCCCGATCCCTTGTTTCCCGGGTGACTTCGAGCCGGAGCGGGCCCGGCGGTTACCGGTACATGTCCGTCGCCGGGGAGCCGGCTTCGTCCGGCGCGGGGGAAGGCGATCGCTGCATGGAGGCTCGGAGCATCTTTTCGATCTCCTCGGCCTGGGCCCGCAGCGGCCGGGTGTCGATCTTGAACTCCGGGAACGCCGCCGTGAGCGTCTCGATGAGGTGGGCGCCGGCCCGGTCGTCAGGATACCCTTCGGTGGCGCGGGCACTCACCAGAAGCGCCACGACCGGGATTTCTGTTTCGAGCGCCAGGACCAGGAGGGCGCCAGTGACCCCGCCGATGACGCCGTCCGAAAGCAGCTTGGTGGGCGGCTTGAGGAATCGTCCATCCAGGGCCGCCGATCGTTGGGAGAACGCGACCCAAGAGGCCTCGACGGCCCCGTCGGGCGGGGGCGCCTCCTCGCCCGGGTCGCTCGGATGCGGCACCACGCCCTCGAGGCAGACGATCATCCCGGCCTTCCGTTGACGCGCCCCGTTGAAGATGGATCGGGCGATCGCGGTGGCCTGGCCGGAGGCCGGGGGAAACTCCGAGAGCACCAGCGACAGGGCCCCGTTTCCGTAGGCCCGGATCGGGGGCTGGACTTCGCCCCCCTGGATCACGGCCACAGGGGCCATCTCCGGGGCTTCGAAGAGTCCGGTCCGGACCAACTTGAGGGAGCGGATCATAAAATGGCCGGCGACGGTCGTGGCCAATCCGGCGCTCGGGAACGAGGTCACCACGATCGCGCCGGGGCGCATCGCCGGAGCTCCTGGGGAGTCGGACCATTCGTACGGCATGGCGATCGGAAACCTCGCCCCCCTATAGGGTGCCGGCCCGAAGCGCCTCGGCAAGGCCAAGTACTCCCCACCCCGTCCACCGGTCGTGGGACTTCCCCTCCGGGACCTGGTTTCCCCCCGCGAAGTGGGCTGGGCCGAACTCGCGGGGAAGACGCTGGCGGTGGACGGCTACAATGTCGTCTACCAGTTCTTGGCGACCGTCCGCCAAGCCGACGGGACCCCCTTCTCGGACGCCCACGGCGCCGTGACCAGTCACCTCATCGGAGTCTTCTATCGGACCGTCGCGCTCCTCCATGAAGGGGTCCGAACCGTATGGGTCTTCGATGGGACACCGCCCGAGCTCAAAACCGGGACGATCCGGGCCCGGATCCGGGCGAAGGAACGGGCTCAGGCCGCTTGGGAGGAGGCCCGGGCCGCCGGGGACCTCGAGAAGGCCCGGAGCAAGGCGGCCCAGACCTCGCGGTTGACCCGGTCGATGGTCGAAGAGGCGATCGAGCTTCTCGGGGCGCTGGGGGTCGCCACCGTACGCGCCCCGGGTGAAGGCGAAGCGGAGGCGGCCCGGCTGGCCGCCCAAGGCGGGCTCTGGGGAACGGCCTCCGAGGACTACGATTCCCTCCTGTTCGGGGCTCCGCGTCTCGTCCGTGGGCTCGCCGCCCGTCGCGGCTCCTCCCGGGAACTGAGCGCAGCCCATCTGATCGACCGCGCCGAACTCCTGTCCACCCTGGGCATCTCCGGGGAGGAGCTGATCCTCATCGGGATCCTGGTCGGGACCGACTTCAACGAGGGGGCGGCCGGCATCGGGCCGAAGCGGGCCCTCAAGCTGGTCCGCCAGCATCTCGGCTTCGAGACGACGGTCCGAGCGGCCGGAGTTCCTCTCGAAGAGGCCCGCAGCGTCCTCGAGATCTTCCAGCATCCCGCGGTGGGCTGCGAGCCGGCGCCGGCGCCCCCGCCCCGCCGCGACGCCACGGTCCGGTCGATCCTCGTCGAACAGCACGGGTTTTCCCTCGACCGGGTCGATGCCGCCCTGCGGCGCATCCCCGCCGTCGGCCCAGCGGCGGCCCGCCCTCCGCCCCGCCCGACCGGCCGACAACGCCTATTGGACTCGTTCGGTGAGGGCACGCCATGAGCCGGTTCGAATGTGTCCCCAACTTTTCCGAAGGCCGGAGTGAGGCGACCATCGAGAGGATCGTCCGGGCCGCCCAGTCGGTGGCCGGCGTCAGCGTCCTGGACGTCGAACGCAACGCCGACCACCACCGATCGGTGGTCACCCTGGTGGGTGAGGGGTCGGCCCTGGTCGAGGGCGTCCTGGCCGCCATGCGGGTCGCCACGGAGCTCATCGATCTCAACCACCATCGGGGCGAGCACCCGAGGATCGGCGCGACGGATGTGGTGCCGTTCATCCCGCTGGGATCGGCGCGGATGGAGGAGGCCGTGGGGTGGGCCGAGCGGCTGGGCGAGCGGGTGGCGCGGGAGCTCGCGATTCCGGTCTACCTCTACGGGCAGGCCGCCCGGAGACCCGAGCGGAGCGATCTGGCCCGGGTACGGGAGGGTCAGTTTGAGGGTCTGCGGGAGGCGATCGTCCGCGACCCCGCCCGAGCGCCGGATTTCGGGGACCCCCGGCTCCATCCGACCGCCGGAGCGGTGGCGATCGGCGCCCGCCCGGTCCTGATCGCCTACAACGCCTACCTCACGACGCCCGACGTGAGCGTGGCGAAGCGGGTGGCCCATGCGGTACGCGCCCGGGATGGGGGCCTCGCCGAGGTCAAGGCGCTGGGGTTCGAGATCCGGGAACGGCAGCGCGCCCAGGTCTCGATGAATCTGACCGACTACCGGCGGACCCCGATCCACCGCGCCTTGGAGGCCGTCCGGCGTGAAGCCGCCCGGTTCGGGGCCGGGATCGAGGAGTCGGAGATCGTCGGCGTGGTTCCCGAGGACGCATTGCTGGACGCGGCCGAGTACTACCTTCAGCTCAACCGGTTCGACCGGGCCACCCTTCTCGAGCGGAAGGTGGCGGCGGTCGATGCGGGGCGCCCCGGACGGGAACCGATCGCCGACTTCACGGCCCGTCTGGCCGCCCGGACGCCCACCCCCGGGGGCGGCAGCGCGGCGGCGATCGCCGGGGCGCTCGGGACCGCGCTGGGGGAGATGGTCTTCGCCTACACCCATCCGGCGGGCGCCACCCCGGCCGACTGGACGACCGCCATCGCCGAGCTCACCGGTGAGCGGCAACGGTTTCTCGAGCTTTCGGATGAGGACGGGGCCTCGTACGAGGCGGTGCGCGCCGCCCGCAAGGCGCTCAAGGAGCATCCGGACGACCCCGCCCGACGCAGCGCCGAGCAGGCCGCCCTGCGCCACGCCACGCTCGTGCCGCTGGAGACGGCCCGCCGGGCGAGCCGGGTGCTCCGGCTCCTGACCGAGCGGGGCCCCGCCACCAAATCCGCGTTGCGGAGCGACCTCGCCACCGCCGGGGCCCTGCTGGAGGCGGCTCGGGCCGGGGGGATCGCCAACGCCCGGGTGAACCGGGACGACCTGCGGGCCACCGGGGCGCCCACCGAGGAGATCGACACCGAGATCTCCGCCCTGGAGGGAAGGCCCTGAGCGGGTCCCTCCCCATGGAGCGCCGCCCGGCCGATCGGCCGCTGATCTGGATCAACTGCGCGGTTTCGGCCGACGGACGGCTCGCGTACGCGGAAGGGCGCAGGGCCCGGCTCTCGAGCCCCGAGGACCTCGAGCGTGTCCACCGGCTCCGGGCCCACAGTGACGCGATTCTGGTCGGGATCCGGACCGTCCTGCTCGATGATCCGGGGTTGGGGGTGGATTGGGAACGGATCGGCGAACCGGAGCGCCCCGGGCCGCTCAGGCTGGTGGTCGATAGCCAGGGTCGGACCCCCCCCTCGGCGCGGGTGGTGGACGGTCGGGCCCCGACCCTTCTCCTGACCACCCGGGCCGGGGCCGCCCGGACTCCCCCGGGGGTTCCCACCCTGGTGGCCGGGGACCGCCGGGTCGACCTTGCCGAGGCGTTCCGGGCCCTGCGCGGCCGGGGGGTGGAACGGGTCCTGGTCGAAGGGGGCGGCGAGATCATCGCGAGCGTGCTGGCCGAGGGCCTCTTCGATCGGTGGACGGTCTACCTGGCGCCGTGCGTGATCGGCGGCCGGAGCGCCCCGACGGTGGTCGCGGGGGAGGACCGCCCCCCCCGCCGCCCCTCCCTCCCGCTGAGGCTGCGGTCGGCCGAGCGGCTGGCCGAGGGAGTGCTGCTGACCTGGGAACCCGCGCTGCCCGCCGAAGCCGAATCGCGCCCGTAGCCGCACCGCTTATCAACCGGCCCGGCTCCCAAAGCCGGCAGGGCGGATTGCGAATGAAGCTTGTCCACTTCCAGCTGGCCGACCAGTTCCATTTCGGGATGCTGACCGACTCCAACGAGTACATCGACCTCGACACGGCGTGCCGGGACTACCTGGGCGTCAACCCCGTCAAGGGGGCCGACCCGAGCCGGTTCAGGGACATGCGCGCCTTCTTTGCGGGCGGGGCCGATTCGGTCGAGCTGACCCGGAAGATCATCGACTACATCGACCGCCGGCGCAAGATGGGGTGGACGCCCCGGGCCGCGACCGGCGCCCGGTACCTGTTCAAGCCGGAGGAGGGGGTCCAGCTGCTCGCCCCCGTGACCGCCGGAGCCAAGATCTACTGCCTGGCCTCCAACAGCCGCAGCCACGTCGCCGAGCAGAAGAAGGCCGCCCCCCGGCAACCGTACGCCTTCACCCGGTTCTCCAACAGCCTCGTCGGCCCGAGCGAACCGCTCGTGGTGCACGGGGCCGGCCAGTTTCCCGACATTGAGGTCGAGCTCGCGATCGTCCTGGGCCGGAGGGGCAAGCATATCCCCGCCGCCCGCGCGATGGAGTACGTGGCCGGCTACACCATCGGGCTCGATATGGGCTACCGGGACCTCCAGTACCCGGCCGAGGGGCCGGTCGACTGGGTGATGGGCAAGGGGTTCGACGCCTCGATGGCCGTCGGCCCCTGGATCGTGCCCAAGGAGGAGGTGGGGGAGCCGTATCCGCTCGCGATGGAGCTCAAGGTCGGCGGCACGGTCCGGCAGACGGGCACCACCGAGGATTATCTCTTCCGGATTCCCGAAGTGCTGGCCCACCTGTCCCGGGGGATCACCCTCGAGCCGGGCGACCTCATCTCGCTGGGGACGATCGCCGGGGCCCCGGGCTTCGAGTTCGGCAACGAGTCCCGCCGCCTCAAGGCCGGCGACCGGATCGAAGCGTCGATCGACCGGATCGGCCGGCTGGTCATCCCGGTCGCAGCCGAGGCGCCGCCTCCCCCCGAAGCACCAGGAACAGCGCGATCGCCGTAGGAAGTTCGTCGGTCGAGCCCGCCGACCCCCGGGCGGGATGATCGGGGAACGGGTAGTCGACGTGCTGCAGGTACTCGACCCGCACGATCGGCGCGTCGCCGAAGGGGGCCCGGGCTTCGGCCAGGGGGTCGAACTCCGGGAGCCGATCCCGGTCGAGCGGCACCACGCGGAAGCCGGTGCCCCCGTGGAGCGACCCCGGTAGCCGGATGAGCCGGTGGATGTCGGTGGTGACCGGGGCGTCGGTCTCTCCTTGCACCTCGATGGCCGCCTGGGCGACCATCGCCCGGAGCACGTCGGGGGGGAACGGCTCCTTGAAGACATCGAACCGGCGGCTCTGGCGGATGCGGTCGAGCCCGCCCTGTTCGACCAGCCGCTCCGCCCAGCGGGCCGCGCGGGCCTCGGGAAGCCCCATGGCCCGAAGCTCACCGGCGACCGGGGCCGTGCCCTCGCGCTCCCAGCGGGAGAGCACCGCGAGGATCGCCCGGGTCGTCCGCCCGGCCCATCCGGGGGCCTCGGCGTCCGGCCACGGAGCCGGAATCCGTCGCGACCCCGCCCGGCGATGGGAATCGGCCGGGGGACTCGGCGCATCGATGATCTCGAGCGGGTCCACGCCGGTCCCGAGGATGTAATCGACGAGGTCGCGTCGCTCGGGGCTGCTGAGGGTGAGCAGTCCTTCCGACCGGACCTTCACATGGTAGCCGCGACCGCCCGAGAAGGTGATCTCGGTCTCTTCGGGATCGATCCCGAAGTCGCCCCAGAGGAAGTCGTCGAGGAGTCGCCGAAGGCCGGCCTTCACCTGGTCGAGCTGTTCCGCGTAGGTCCGCTCGCCGGCCCCCCGGAGGTGGTCGGCGTCCAGGTCGAAGACGAGGTCGGCGCCCTGCCATTCCTTCTCGGCCATCTTGGGGTGGTTCGGCACCCGGTAGTAGGCCGTGGAGTAGTAGAGGTGCCGGGGCGCTTCGCGCTGAACGAACCGGTGGAACTCGTCGACCGACCCCCAGGCGACATGCCGCCGCATCGTGCTGTCCGAGGCGAACGGGAACCACGCAAACTCCCGGCGCGCGAACCGGGGGGGCGGATCGATGGGCTGGCTTCGGTAGTAGTCGGCGAACCGGGCCTGGGCCCACTCCAGGGCCGGCGGATCGAGGGGGCGATCCTTGGACATGGCTCAGCCCGGATCGTCGCCCGGAAGCGGCGGAGGCGCCAGGGCCTCCTCCAGCGCCTCCTCCCGACGCAGCCGGCTCAGCATGTGGAAGACAGTGGCGTGCTCGCTGCCCCGCAGCAAGAGTTCGACCGCCCGCGTCGCGTGGTCGAGCTGTCGCTCGTTGCCGATCAGCCCGACCGTCGACCCGTAAACGCTCATGGACGCGCCCGAAAGCTCCTCCACCCGCCGACGGGCCTTGCCCTCGGTCCCGATCAGCCGGGAACGCACCCGCCGGAGTCCCGCCTTGTCGTGCTGCCGGGAGATCGGCTTGATCTCGACCACCCCGAAGAAGCAGTCCTCGGCGAGGAGACGAAATGCCCGCTCCGGCGAGAATCCCCGGCCGATCGCCAGCACGATGTCGCGGGCCTTGAGGACCGCCATCGGATCGGTCTCCGGTCCCTGGATCTCGACCTCGCCCTCCTCGGCGTCGATCGTCAGTTGGGTGCCGGTCCGGCGCGCGATCTCGGAGCGGGTCCGTCCCTCCCGACCGATCACGACCGCGATCCGGTCCTCGGGGACCCGGGCGTAGGCGATCGTCACGGGGTCCCTCCGGACGATCGATCGGGGATCCGGGCCGCCGCCTCCCGGAGGAGGCCGTCGACCGGTGCCTCGACGCCCCTCCGATGGAAGAACGCCGCGAAGTTCCGGAGATCCCGTTCCAGCAATGGATACGCCGCCGGGTGCTCGATCGAGACCGCCTGGGCCACGTCGATCAGGACCGGCGACTCCTTGAACCAGAGCGTATTGTACGGGGAGAGGTCCCCGTGGACCAGGCCGGCCCCCAGGGTCAAGGTCCGGATCTGGGCGAGGACGGCCGACCACGCCGCGGCCGGGTCGGGGAGCGGCGCCTCGGTCAGCCGGGGCGCGGGCCCGTCCGCGTCGCCGATGTACTCCATGACCAGCACGTTGCGGCGGTGGGCGAAGGGTCGGGGGACCCGAACCCCGGCCTCGGTGAGCCGCCCCAGCAGGGTGTGCTCCCGGCGGGTCCAGGCCACGATGAGGCCGGTAAAGTTATGGATGCTCGTCTCCCGTCGCAGTTCGTCGAGGGCGTACGCCGGCAGCCGTCGGTACGAACTGTTGCCGATCCGGTAGACCTTGACGGCGCGATACCCCTCCTCGGTGCTCGCCCGGAAGACCCCCCCCTCCTTGCCGGTCGCCACGGGGAAGTCGAGCTGTTGAAACGCGCCCGAGTTGATGAGCCCCGAGACGGTGAGCAGCGTCGAGTGGTCGAAGAAGTCGTCGAGGAGTTTGCGGTCCCCCTGTTCCTTCCTCCGGTCCTCGAACCGTTCCCGCCGTCGCGGGTAGAGCATCTCTTCGACTCGGGGCATCGGTCCCGGGAGGTACGAGCGTCCTCTAAGCCCTTCCGGAGCGCCCGGGGGCGGCGGAGGGTGCCGGCGGAAGGGTAGTGACGCCGACGTAACGGCGGACCTAAGAGCTGTCCCGTCCCTTCCGGGTCATGTCGGCGATGCTGGCCCTCGGTTCGTTGCGATCGCCCCCGGCCGCTCCGTCACTCCCGCCCGATGCCTTCGCGAGGCCCGATCTTTCTCGGGCGCTGGAGCATCCGATGGGTTGGGACCAGGTCTTCCGGGTCGTCCGTCGGGCGGCCGGGGCCGTGTTGGGCCGGGAGCGGTACGGGCTGAGCCTCGCGCTCGCCGACCTCCCGCCCCAGCTCGGAGCGTACTGGCAGGTCACCGGTAACTTCATCGTGATGAACCAGGGGATGGTCGATCTCGTTCGGCGCCGCGGCTCTCCCCTCGAGTTCAATTCCTTCGTGTTCGTCATCCTGACCCACGAGTACCTGCACACCCTGGGGTTCCTGGACGAGTCCTCGACGCGAAAGCTGACCGCCCAGATCGCGCGGGCGAGCTTCGGGCCGGAGCATCCGGCCACGCGAATGGCCGAAGGGGATCTCTGGCAAATGTATCCTGAGTTCGCCACCATTTCCCCCGGGGACGGCCGGCGGATCCGACCGGTCCGGGACTTCGACCGGGCCGCGACCGAACGATACATTCGCTAGTCCCCCACCGGCCAGTCGTTGTGATCCCGCCTCCGTCTTCCCCTGGACAGAGCGTGGGCCGGGAGCGCCGACCGATCCTCACGGAGGGTCGACCCGGATGGACGGCGATCGGGCGATGACCCT
>JAJYWS010000038.1 GCA_021791335.1 Thermoplasmata archaeon | reverse complement strand
CAACAAACCTGCGGAAGCCGGTGGCAAGACGGATGTGTTCGTCTCTCCGTGCGACGCACCGGATCCCGAGACCGGCAATGCTGACGCCAACACCGCGAGGACGAGAAGTGCGGAAATTATTACCCACCCTGTCTCCCCGTGCAAGTTATCCATCGCTGGAACTAATCACTGGGACTATTTACCGTGAAATGAGAAGGGCGTCTTATAATCGTATTGAACCCCTTACTGGCTCGCTTAGCGATTCGGCGTTGACGGCCACGACCCTCAAGATGCTGAGAGGGTTCAGATTCGGGCCGATCACTGTTTCTACTGTGTCATAAACAGCATATCTAGTGGCGCGGCCACGAAAGAGGGCTGGCCCTATCGGGGCCTGAGCCAAATCGGCCTCTTGGCTCTGTGACGGTGGTCTTGGCGCACAGTGTCGCGGAACCGCTTCCCTCTCGCCTGTCGTTTCTCATTGCGATAGCGGACCGCCGAGTCGAGCGCCCGGCCCACAGCCTCGGGGGTCGTGTAGCTCTCCCCGGCCAGGGCCAGCTTCTGGAGGTCCCCGGCGTGGCACTCCACCGGGTTCAGGTGACTCGCATGCGTGGGCGTGGGGAACAGTCGCACCTTGTTCGATCTCGCCCACTGACGTATGGCTGCCGTCCAGTGGTTGCTTGCCCCGTCCCAGATCAAATTGATCCACTGGTCCCGAGGATACTCTCCTGCACGTCCTTCAGATACTCCAACCAGTTCGCCGCATGCTTCGTCCGATAGACCCGACCGAAGCAGCGCGGGGGGAACACGTTCAGTGTCCGGAAGTAGCGGGACGTCCCGAACTTCCGTGGGCAGTCGGCGGGGATTCGTCAGGAGCGCTCGCCATGGAGCCACCGCGCTCCGCGGTCCGGAATCAGCTGGATCGGACCGATTGATGCGGGGAGTATAGGGTGCGGTGTTTGCGGCCCTTGCCGCAATCGCCGCGTTGGAGGGCCAATGGAAACCGAGGGCCGATCACATCACCGGGACGAAGGGCCGGGTCATCGTGGGCTTGAACGCCGGTGCGGTAGCCGCCGGGGCGTATGATCTCTATAGCCTATGTACCCCCTCCTGATTCCTGACCTTTGACTGAGGATTGAGTTACCCATGTTAGCCGATGTCGACACAACGACCTTCTCTCTCGAGAAGGCTGCTGAGGACGCTAGACGGGCCCGGGCTTCGCGCCGAGTCCTTGCTTGGGGGCTCTTCCTCGGCCTTTGTATCCCAGCGAGTCTTCTCGTGGCGCTTCCCGCTCCATCCCCACTCTGGGTCCGGGCAGTCGGCGCTGCGGTGTTGGTTCTGATTGGAGCGACTGCAGTCCCACTCACGCGAATCCTGCAGCCTCAACTTATGGAGCCCAAACGGATCCCACTCGACATGACTATCTCGCCGACCGGAATCGAGATTAGATTTCAGGATAGTCCAATGGCCTCGTACAAGTGGGACGACCTTTCGCTCAGGCTCGTGTTCCTTGAGGTGAAGTATCCGGATCGCAGCCCGCTTATGTGGCTCCACTTTAACGACGAATCATTCTTTCGGGGCATTCGACTGGACAGGGCAATCTATGGCGCGCTGATCCAAGCGGCAACCCAGCGCCAATTTACAAAAAGCGTCACTGTGCGTGCCCTCCGATATCCAACACGCGAACTGATATGGACAACATACTCCCGTAGCCCGCCCCCCGAACCCTTACCCCACATGTAGGAATCGCTCGCCTCGGAGAGCACCCAACGCCTCGTCCCGAGGGTCGAGGGGCGAGAGAACGGCTGGAGGAAGGGGAAGATGGGCTCCCCTCGCTGCCCGACCCTTTCACTCCCGGGCGTCCTAAATGACGTAGAACCACGCGCTTCGAGTCGATGTCGGTGGGATCCCCACGGTGTTGGAGGTAGACGATCCTCCTGCAGCTCTGACGGTCGATCCCGTGCGGGGGATGGTCGATCCGAGTACTCCAAAGCTTCGGGGACCAATCGACATTCCCTGAGTTCGGCCCCCGATTGCGGGCATTGAGTGCGCGTGTCCCCGAACTCACATGCGGTCCCGGAATCGAGGGTGCGTCCCGATCAGCTGCCGGCCTTCTCTCCGCCCTTCTATTAGGGGGGCTCGACGGCCCCACGGGCTACGTGAAGAGTTCCTCGAGCGGGTTTTCCATCTCCCGAACTTCGCGAAGCCGTACCCCTTCCCGCTCGAGTTCCTGGATGAGCCCGGGGACCTGATCCGGGCCGGAGATCTCCTTGAGGTAGTAGTCGCCCCGTCGCTCCCATTGGGCGAGGGCCGCCGCCGGTTCCAGGGTCCGGACGCCGATGATGAAGTGGGTTCCCCGGAGGTTCTCCATCCGGTCGAAGAGGGTCAGCCGCCCTTCCTTGAGCGCCAGGACGTACTGGCCGATCTCCCGGGCCTCGAAGAGGTTGTGGGAGGAGTAGAGCACGACCCGGTCTTGGCTGAGCTTCAGGATGAGGGCGCGAATCTCCCGGGCCACCTTCGGATCCAGGTTGGCGGTCGGCTCGTCGAGCAGGTAGATCGACCGCTCGACCAGGAAGATCCGGGCGATCGAGACCCGCTTGCGTTGCCCGGCGCTGAGCTTCGAGATGTAGGAGTCCGCCAGCGGCCGGATCTCGAGCTGGTCCAGCACCCGGTCGACATCCGCGGGGGTCGCCCGTTCGATCGACGCGTAGAACTCGAGCCCCTCCCGCACGGTGAGGCCGTCGGGCATCCCGTCCATGTGGGAGAGGTAGTGCATCTGGTCCCGAGAACTCTGCCGGTCGATCGGCGCTCCGCCGACGAACACCTCGCCCGCGGTCGGCCGGAGGATCCCCGCGACCGTCCGAAAGAGGGTCGTCTTGCCGGCTCCGTTCGGACCGAGGACCACGTAGATCGCCGGCCGGTCGATCGAGAACGAAACGCCGTGGAGCACCGGTCGGTCCCGATAGCCCGAGTCCACGCCCCGGCAGGCCAGATACGACGCGCCCGTCTCAAGCGCCGGCGGCGTGTCGGGTCCCGATCCGGCCGTCATGAGGGGTGTCGAGGCCAATGGATCACCCGGGCGAGAGGAGCCGTTCGGTCGGCATGAATCGTTCGCTTCGGGTCCAGAGGACCATCAGGACGATGAAGATGGCCAGTTCGGCCGCCGCGACCAGCTGGGCGGCATGGGCGGGCGGGGCCGCCAAGGCGAGGATCAGGACCGCCCCGGTCGGCACGAGGCCGATCATGGGCAGCACGCCCAGCGGGCTGTTCATCCCCGACCGTGGCGAGGCGAGCGAGGTCCAGTACACCCCGACCGTGGTCATGAGGGCGGCCGATAGGTAGCTCATCGGGACGGTGTAGCCCAGCAGGACCAGATCGAGGGCCGGGACGAACGGATGCCCGCTCAGCCGGTAGGTTGCGACCCCGGCGCCGATGCCCAGGCCGAGGATGATCGTCACCTGAACCGCGCTCGCCACCACGGCATTCACGAGGAGTCGGCCGGGGCGGATACCGTAGGCGACCACATACTCGAGGACCCCCTTGAGCCGGTCGTTCGAGTAGACCAGCGCCCCGCCGATCCCCCCGGCCACCGAGAAGATCGGGAGGATGTAGGCCCCGATCGAGATCAGGACGCCCCCTCCGAACCCGAACCCGGCCGAATAGATGACCACCATGAAGCAGCTGATGGCGAGCGAGACCCGTCCGACAACGAGCGAACGCCGGACCGTCGTCGAGAGAAGGGTCGGGAGCGCGGACGGCGTCGACACGTGGGCGCCAGTCCCCGACGACTTAAAGCCCGGAAGGGGCCACCCCAGGGGGCACCGGGCCCGGCGCCCGATGAGGTCTTCGCTGATCCTTGCCGCTGCGACATCTCAACAAGGTCGGCTTACGCTTGAGGCCGTCGCGATGGTTGTAGTTTCGCGCAGAGACAACCGCCAATTATCCCCCGGGGCCGGATGGGCGGTCGCTGGCTCGTCCAGCAAGGAGAACCCCATGGGAGACAAATGGAAGGTGGCGTGCGCCGACGGATTCGAAGTGATCTCGACCGACCCGAAGGAACTGGTCGCCCTCGTCCAGTGGCACGGGGAGCACAGCCATCAGAAGCACCTCAGCGAACACGACGTCCTGGGGATGGCGAAGCTCGCGTGAGCCGCCGGACCGGGGCAGCTGAGTTCAACCCTTTCCGCCTTGGTTTTTTCTTGGCACGATCCGACCCGCAGGCTCGGCCGGGCTCCGGCGGCACGGCCGACCGGGTTGTAACCGATGTATACTACAACCCGTCATCCCCTTCGGGAGCCTGATCGGGTCGCTGGGGTGGTCGGATGGAGTGGCGGGAGCTTCTGGGCGCGATGGGCCGGTTTGGATTCCAGGACCGTGAGGCGAGCCTGTACCTGTTGCTCCTGCGCCGCGGCCGGGCCACGGCCCGGGAGTTGACCCGGGAGGCCGAGGTCGACCGGGTGATCGTCTACCGCACCCTCGACAGCATGCGGCAGCGCGGCCTGGTCCAGGTGACGGCCGAACGACCGCGGCGCTACGTCGCGCTGCCGCCGACCCTGCTCTTCGAGCGGAGCCTCACCGAACGCCGGCGGGTCTTGGAGGAGGATGTGGCGCTCGCGCGCGAACTCGGACGGAACCTGCCCCAGATCACCCAGGAATTGGTCGCGGGAGCCCCCAGGTTCCAGCTCATTACCGGCGCGCCGGCGGCCTACCCGATCCTCCGGGACATGATCGCGCGCGCCGAGCGGGAGCTCTGCGTGATGCTGACCTACCGGTCCCTCCGGGCCTCGATGGAGGTCGGGACCTTTGAGCCGCTCGGGGAGTTCGCCCGCCGCGGAGGTTCGATTCGACTCCTGCTCGAAAACGATCCCCGGCTGCCGCTCACGTTGAAGCGGTTCGAGGCGGCCCGCCGGCGATTCCCCCGGCTGGAGGTCCGTGGAGCGTCCCCGCAGCGGGCGCGACTCACGCTCGTGGACCAACGGGAGAGCTTGGTCTTCGTCGTCCCCGAGACCGGCCGGGACCATGTGGAAGAGATTGCGCTGTGGACCGACACCCAGGATTTCGCCCGGGCACAGCAGGCGTTCTTCGAGGCCGTCTGGTCGACCGCCACCCCGCTACCGGTCGGCCCCCGGGCCCGAGGCTCCCGCCCCCAGAGGGCTGGGCCAACCCGGTCCGCATCGGACCGTCGTCGTTCCCCCCGGCCCGCCCCTCACGCCTAGCGGGCATCGACGCGAGCGGCGGGCCGAAGGGCGCCCGACCGGATGGGCTCAGGGGTTCTGGGTCGGGGCGGGAGTTCGCGGCGGTCGGGGATCGAGCCCCGCCGCGGCAGGCCTGGGTTCCCGAGCGCCGGGCGGATCCCGCGGGACCGGAAGCCCCTGGGGCCGGATCGAGAGCCCTTGGGGCCGGGGGACGCGGCCGGACGGGTGGGCCCGATGGCGGGGGGCGACGAGGGTCCAGAGAGGCCCCAAACGGTCGGCCCGGCCCCAAAGGAGGGCCAGGTAGATGCCGATGTAGAGCGGCATCGGGCCGACGTCGGTCCCCCCGGGGATCACGAAGGTTCCGTTGAACTGGGTGATCAACAGGACGGACGCGAAGAGGATCCCGAGCCCGCAGGCCCACCGGACCGCGACCCCGAGGAGGAACGCGACCGCGAGGGAGGCGGTGACCGCAGCGATGAGGGCGGCGAAGACCTGCGGATGGGCGGCGACCAGTTCCGGCAGCATCGCCCCGCCGATCGACTGGCTCGCAAAGCTGTCGGCGGTCGACGCGAAGCCGGAGAAGAATCCGTTGGCGGGATCGACGATGAAGATCAGGTTCAGTGACCAGACGATCCCGATGGCCAGGCGCAGCGCCAGCAGACCCCGCGAGGATTCGGAGCCCCGGCCGACCGGAGTCCCGGGGTCGGCGGGAGGGGAGTCGGCCCGGACCGGGTCCGACGTAACGGCGGCTGCGGGCATGCCCCTCGATCCCTCCCGGGGCAGATAGGCGATTGTGGTGACCGGTGGTACCTACGCGGCGTCGGTCGGTACGTGGTGACGAGTGTAGTCTCCATGGGTGACAACCGAACTTCATCCCCCGCCCCTTCTCTGGAGCCCGCATGTCCGAGACAGAGGGAACGGCCCCCGTTTCCCCCGGCAGCGCCGGGGGAGCCGCGGGAGCGCCGTCCAGAAACGGAGGTGGGCGCTCTCCCCCCGGCGCCCGCTCGAAGAGTAGGGTGTGGACCGTGATCGCGATCGTCGTGGCGGTAGGGATCGTCAGCGGGGGCCTGGGCTACTACTATGGAGTGGTCCGGCCCGCCCAGACCTCCGGGTCGTCCCCCGGGGTCAACCAGTCGCTGGAGATGGGCGGATTCGACTCCGGCCAGGTCGTGACGTTCCTCTACAACGGGACCACCACCAGCACCTGCACCCCCTCGTTGACCAGTTTCTTCCCCAACGATCCCAACGCGAGCGCGGCGACCCGGTACACCAACTGCGAAGTGGGAGCGGCCAGCCAGAACGCCGTCCCCCAGGTGCCGGAGTATGTCTTGGTGCCGGCCTTCGCCGGCCTCTCGATCTTCGGGGTCGGCGCCCTCGGCGCCAACGCTTCGGGCTTTCCGACCTTGAACGGCTCGGCGCTGGCCACCGACTGCGGAGCAGGCGGCACCGTCACCGGCTGCCCGGACCATCCGACCTATCTCTATTCGCCGCTGTTCACGGCGGTCGAGGCGCATCTCGGCCTGCACCAGGGCTACGGGGGTCTCCCCGAGGGCGTGCTTCCGACTCCGGCGCACGACCATCTCATCAACACCCCAACCACCTACGCCAACGTCTACTGGGGCACGACGGTCGTCCTGGTCCTGGACCCGAACATCTTCCCGAACCGTGAGACCGCCGGCTGCTCGGTCGTGGCGGCCTCCAACCTTTCGAACCCGACCTCGAACTGTCTCTCGTCGTTCGCCGGCCTTGAGCGGGCGTTGACCACCTGCTCGAGCTCGGCCGCGGCGTACAACAGCGCCACCTCGAACCCCATCTGGCAGACCTTGGTCTCCGTCGGCGTCTCCAGCTGCGCCCAGGTGTACGTCCCCGGCGGGGTCAGCGCGCTCAACGCCAACCTCTACATCCCGTTCTCCGTTTCCCCCGGAGAGCCGCCGATGTTCCCGGAGTGAGCGGATCGAGCGCGACCTCCCTTCCGAGCGGCCCGGGTCCTCCGACCCGGGTCAACCCTTTCCCTGAACGGCCCCCCGCCGGCGGATGCGCGGAGCGGCGTAGAGGGTCGACCCCGCCGAAGAGCAGGCACAGCACCGGCAGCCCCCGTCGGCGCAGTCGCAGCCGGCGCACGAGGACCGGGGCGGGCCGAACCGCTCCGTCGCCGTGTCGTCCGTCCGGGTCATCGGGCCCGGGGGGAGCGGCCCTCGGGGGTGCCCCCCAACTTCTCGATCTTTCCGGTCCGGCCCAAGGAGATCTGGGGCCGTCCCTGGTAATCCTTCACCCAGCCCTCGACGATTCGGATCCGGTCGCCGGCCTCGACCAGATCGACCTCCGAGCCCCAGAGTACCAGGCCGATCTCTCCGGTCCCGTCCTGGAGCTTTCCGTTGCGGACCTTCTTCGTGCCGCCTTCGCGGGTGGGGACCTCCCGTACCTCCTCCAGTCGGGCGACGACCGCTTCGACGGTAGCCGTCCGGGAGGGCCGAAGGTCGGAGATGTAGGTCTTCGGAGGCTGGCTGGCCGACACCCCCGAACGATGGCCCGGCCCCGAATAGAGGTTGCGCCCCGATTGGTGCGCCCCCGCCCGGGCCACCGATCCGACGCCCCGGAGGGTGGATTCCGCAATCGCCCCCTCGGCCGGGAGCCAGGGCACGGGGTTGGTGGCTTAGCCCGCCCGGCCCGATCCGGGCCGTTCGAATGCTATATCCTCTCTCGCGACATATCGGGGTCATGCGTCCATCGGGGCGGGTCACCGCGCAGCGCCGGCTCCCATCCGGCATGGGCGGGCCGACATGGCGATCCTGAAACCGGTGATCCTGCGCAGCCTCCAACGCTCGCTGAGGTCGCTGGGCGGGGAGCGGGCGCCGGTCCTGGCGGGCCACAAGCTGCTCTATCGATGCAATCTCGAGTGCAAGATGTGCCCCTTCTGGCGTCGGGAGGACGAACTCCTGCTCGGGCTGGCCGATGAGATCCGGATCATGGAGTCACTGGCCGCGGCCGGCGTCTCCTTCCTCGGATTCGAAGGGGGCGAGCCGCTCCTTCGGGCGGACGTGGGGGCGATCCTCCGGGAGGCCCACCGTCGGTTCCATACCTCCCTGGTCACCAACGGCTGGCTGCTGGCCCACCGGCTCCGGGAGATCGCTCCCCACCTCGACCTCCTCTTCGTGTCGATCGACGGGATCGGGGAGCGGCACGACCGGTTGCGGGGGATTCAACGCTCCTTCGAGCGGGCGGTCGACGGCATGCGGGCGAGCCGTTCCCAGGTCCCGACGGTCATCAGCCACACGGTGACCCGGGAGAACCTCGACCAATCCGAGCAGGTCGTCGAGCTGGCGGAACGTCTGGGGGTCGGGCTGACCCTCCAGATCGCCTACGACTACCGTACCGCCGACCCGATGAGCCCGGATCGTGCCGCCCTGCGGCCCGTCATCGAGCGGCTTCGGGAGCTTCGGCGCAGCGGAGCCCCGATCCTGGAGTCGGTGGAGTACTTTGACGCGATCCTCGGCTCCTGGTACGGGGGACGCCCCTGGCGGTGCAAGCCCTGGCTCACGATCAACATCGACCCGGCGGGCCGGATCGTGCTGCCCTGCTATGTCCTGCAGGAGTACCGGGGCACGGAGCCGGTGTGGACGGTCGATCTCCGGAAGCTCTGGAACCAGTACGACTGGGCCCGGTTTGAGGCCTGCAACCGCTGCGCCCTCGCCTGCTACCTCGAACCCTCGCTCTTCCGATGGACCGACTTGGCGAGCCTACGGGACCGGGTGGTCGACGGGGCGATCCACTACATGGAACGGACCCCCCGGACCTCCCGGCGCCGTCCGACCCCTTCGGGGTGACGGCCGACAGCTCCGGCACCGCCCGGTCGGGCGTCAGGAGACTCACAGGGGAGGGCGAGGCGGCCGCCGGTCCCCCCGACGGGCCCAGAAGGCCCCGATCAGGATCCCGGCCGCACCGAGGCCCACCCCCGCGAAGAGGGCGTACGCTCCGACCGTCGGCAGCCCGAGGATCGTCGGGGCCGGCGCGGAGTTCGCCACGGTGACGGTGAAGTTGATCCCCCGGACGACCGGACCGAGGGTCGCTTGGACCGAGAGGGCGACCGCGCCCGAACGGTCGGCGGCCAGGAAGGTGACTCCGGATCCGCGCGTCGTATTCAGGGCTCCGGCTCCCCGAACCAGGGTCCACCGGTACAGCACGCTGGTGGGACAGGGTCCCGCGGCGCAGGCGGACAGCGCCCGGAGGGCGACCCCGCCCCCCGGGGTTGCGGTGGGGTTTTGGGGAGCGATCGAGACGGCCCGGAGCGAGGCGTTCGAGAGGATCGAGAGCGAGCTACCTCCGGTGTCGGTCACGTAGGTCGCGCCGTCCGGGAGGAGCGCGGCGGCGATCGGTTGGCTCCCCAAGGGAACCGAACCGACCGGGCGGTCGGTCGTTGGATCGATGACCGACAGGTTCGCCGACCGGTAGTTGACGACGTAGAGGAGCCCTCCCGGTCCGTCCGCGAGCACGCCCATCGGTCCCGCACCGACCGGGATCGGGAGGCCCACGGTGTCGGAAGTCACGTTGAACGGAACGAGGCTTCCGTTGCTGAACGAGGAGATGTACAGCTGGGCATCCCCGGGGTCGAACGCCATCAGGGTGGGTCCGGTCCCCACCGGGTAAGTGCCGGTGACCCGGTTCGTTGCCGGGTCGATCACACTGAGGGTGTTGGACCGGTAGTTGGTGACAAAGATCTCACCCCCCTCGACGGGGGCATAGAGGAGCCCGTAGGGGGTGTTCCCCACCGGGATCGAATCCACAATCGCGTTCCGCGCCGGATCGATGACCTGCACCTGGCCGATGTGGCCACCGCCGACGTAGAGATCCTGGGAGACCGGGTCGAGAGCGAGGCTCGTCGGGCCCTCGCCCACCGGGATGGTGGCGACCACCCGGTTCTGGGTCGGGTCGATGACACTCACGGTAGAGGAGTAGTGGTTGTCCACGTAGATCCGCCCGTCGAAGGGGTCGTAGAGGGCGAGCGACGGTTCGATCCCGGTCCGGATCAGCCCGACGAACTGCATTCGGGTCACGTTGATGACGGCGACGCTGTCGTTCCCGCCGAGGGGAACGTAGAGTTCGGAGGTGGTCGGGTCGTAGGCCATGCCCCGGGGGGCCGTGGCCACGGTCAGGGTGCCGACGACCTGGTGGCGGGTCGCCGAGATCCGGCTGATGTTGAGCGTCTGCGAGTTGACGGCGTAGACCATCCCTCCCCCGACCGACTCGGCGACCGGGGCGGTGCCGACGACCACCGTGGCCACGGGCGAGAGGCTGGCGCCGTCCAAAATCGAAACGTTGCCCGACTGGAACCCCGCCACATACACGCAGTTGTCGTCCGCCGAGTAGGCGATCGCCTTCGGGCCCCCGGCCACCGGAACGCTCGGTCCCGCGCGCCGGCCGAAGGGGGGAAGGACCGAGACGTTGCCGGAGCCGTAGTTCGAGACGTACACCGCTCCCGTGACGCTCGAAACGGTCACGCCGACCGGCCCGATACCGACCGGTACCTGGGCGAGGACGGTGCGGTTGGACGGTTCAATGATCGAGACGGTCCCCGAGCCGTTGTTCGCCACATAGAGCCAGCCGTCGACCGGATCGAAGGCGATCCCGGACGGACGGAGGCCGACCCCGATGGACCCGACCAGGCTCCGGTTCTGGGTATCGACGACCAGGACCGAGTTGGAGGCGACATTGGTGACGAAGAGCTCGTTCCCGCCCGGCCCCAGGGCGAGCCCCGCGGGCACCGCACCGGTCGGCAGCGGGATGGTCCCGACGACCCGATCGGTGGTCGAGGCCAAGACGCTCAAGTTGGAGGATCCCGAGTTGGCGACGTACACCACCGCGGATCCCCCGATTCCCTGGGCCACCATCGCTCCCGGGGAGGCTCCGACCACGGCCACGGCCCGGAGGGACCCCGTCGTAGCATTCAGCACCAGGAGCTGACCGGTGGGGCAGACCACCCAGAGTTCATTCAGGCCGGCCAGGGCAAGGCTGCCGTTCGGCCCGTTGGGGGCATGGACAATGTAGGGGGCCGCGGTGGGAAGACTGCAGGCGGGAGCCGGGGCGTTCTGCGGCAGCAGACTCCCGTTCAGCAGGTTGAGGGTATAGGCGGGATAGGGAAGTCCGATGGGGGGCGATGTCACTCCTCCCGAAACGGCTCCCCCACTGACCAGAGCGGTCGTCGCAGCCGTGCTGCCGGTCGATACGCTGGGAGCCCCAACCGTGCCCAGAAGCAGTCCGACCAACAGAAGGCCCACGATGGCGGCCCAGAAGCTTCGCAGCGAGGCCATAGACCGCCGCAAGACGACTGCCTCCGAGATTAACCTTCTGCGGGCGGTAACGAAGCCTCCCTCCGCGCCGCTCAGGATCCCCGGAGGGGGGGCGAATGTGCTCCCGGGCCTTGGTCGCGGCCCGCTTGATATAGTTCGGTCCCCTCATCCGACATCCATGGTGACCGAGCCGTCCGCCCTGCAACGGCAGGTGGCACGACACATCGTGACCCGATGCCTCAGGGTCCGACCCGGCGAGAACGCCGTGATCGAGTCCTGGGATCATACCCTGCCCATCGCCGCCGCGGCCGTCGACGAGATCCGCCGGGTCGGCGGGAGGACCCTGCAGATCCACGAGGACGAGGGCGCCTGGTGGCGGGCCATCGACCGGAAACAGAGCCGGCTGCTCGGGCAGGGGAGCGATCCGGAGTGGGCGGCGCTGAAGGCCGCCGACATCTTCCTCCACTTCTGGGGCCCCGGTGACACCGATCGGATCGAACGGACGCCCGAGAAGACCTTCGACCAGGCCCACGGCTGGTTCACCCCCTGGTACGCCACCGCCCAGAGGGCCGGTCTCCGGGGGGCCCGCGTCGCGGTCGGGTTTGCCACCGAGGGCCGGGCCCGTCAGTGGAAGCTCGACCGCCGCGCATGGGAGGAGAAGATCCTTCGGGCCTGCCTCGTGGACCCGAGCGAGTTCCGGCGGCCAGGCGCCCGGCTGTCTCGGGCGCTGGCCCGCGGCCGAAAGGTACGGATCACCCACCCCAACGGGACCGACCTTGAGGTCGGGCTGGCGGGCTTTGGGCCGAGGCTGCACGACGGGATTCCCCACCCCAAGGACAAGCGGTACGGGCCGGCCGGCATGCTCTCCCAGATTCCGTCCGGCTCGGTCGATGTCGCCTTGGATTCCACGACGGCCGAGGGGGTCATCCATGCCAACCGGAGGACCAACATCTGGTGGAACTGGAACTCGGGCGGGACCCTCGAATTCACCGGGGGCCGGTTGAAGTCGTACAGCTTCGACCACGGGGGAGAGGAGTTCGCCCGGCAGTATCGGAAGGGATCGACCGGGCGGGACCGGACCGGCAGCCTCCGGATCGGACTCAATCCCGCCGTGGGGGACGTGCCCAATTTGGAAACGGTCGAGTTCGGCGCGGTGACCCTATCGATCGGGAACAACCGGGCCCAGAATGGAGCCAACTCGGCCAGCTTCATGAACTGGGTGACGCTTGCTGGGGCTGAGGTCTCGGTGGATGGCGTCCCGGTGCTCCGGCCGAAACCTGAATCGTAGATCAGGATTCCGGCGGTCACCGATATCGGAAGTGTCGGTTTGATGCAGAAGGGCGCACGGACTGTAGTCGTTTGCCCGTCCGCAAGTTGAAGATTGCTGGAGTCGGCAAGCAGGCGAACCGGATCGAGGCAACCCGAGTGCTTGGGCAGGCGGAAGTCAGGAAGCGCGCGACCACCGACGTCGACCCGGGCCGGTTCAGGAGGAGCGCGACGGAGGTTACGAGGAGACTCGAGGTGAGCTGCCCGATAGTGTTCAACCGAAGGCACCGCGCACGATGGGTCTGAGCCGTGGTGGACCCGCAGAAGCGTCGGGGGTGTTCCGACCGGAACAGCCCAGCCGCTTCGTACCTACGTCGATTGGGGTGGCGCGATCGCCGGCCTCTCGGCCGGCAGTCCCAGCGCTGGGAGTCGGCGCGGCTCCTCCCGGACATGCGGCATGTCGTTGGGATATCGTCTGCGGGTCTGGGCGACCGACTACACCCCCGGCTCCGCTCGACACGGCTAGCGCCGCAAACTCACCCATAGAACAACTGTTCGTCCGGAAGGCTGAGGAAGTTGCGCGAAAGCTCCGTCCGAAACTAGTTGAGATGGCGTGATCCAAGGCGTCCCTCCCGAGAGCCTCGAATAGTGCCTCGGAAGAGGATGTACCCACGGCATTGACGCGGCTTCGCCTTCGCCCCTCCGCTCGCTACCGCGTTTCCATGAGCGGGTCCTTCCGGTCGATTCCGGGGCTTGTCATAGAGCACCCGAAAGGTCACCACCTTCTCTTCCGAATCCGCGAGGGACGTTCGGTTCATCCGCGACCGCGGGTCCTTCACCCTCTCGCCCTCGCGCGCGCAGTCGGCGAAGCGGCTCCGCGCGTTCTCGAACTGCCCGGCGCTATCGACGAGCCGGCCGCTCGTCCACGGGTTCGGTCATCGAAGACCGGGGGCGAACGGAACCCCCCGTGAGGTCAGGCGAGGATCTGAGGGAGCAGTCCCTTCAGGAAGGCAACGACGCGTTCCCTATGCCTCTGGAAGGCCACCATATCGATGGGCTTGAGCAGCAAGGGGCCGACCTCCTCCTCCACGAGGAGGGCTTCACGCGTGTCCAACTTCTCGGCCTGTCTGCGGTAGCGCGCCGACCACTGAACGGCGCGGCGCGTCTTCTCCACGATCTGGGCCTCGAACCTCTCCGCGCGTAGAGCGGGGTCTCGTTCCAGCAAGAACAGGTCGACGAGGTCTCGACTCTTCGCAGCGGTCCGTGTGAGGATCGCACGGCACTTCTCTACGAGGATCTCGCGTGGGTCGTAAGCGGTGACCCGGATGGGGGCTGAGTACCCGGCTGCCGGATCCCCCTCCAAGAGGCGGAAGGCGGGAGGAACCGTCCCCTGGAGGAGGCTCCGCGCCTCGGTCAAGACGGTGGGGTACAGCAGCGGTTCCTCGAAGTTCAACTGGACCTTGACCATC
>JAJYWS010000024.1:10825-14533 GCA_021791335.1 Thermoplasmata archaeon | reverse complement strand
GGGCGGTCCCCGGCGTCCGAGCTCAGGAGCCCGGCTCCGACCAGCCGGTCGACGATCGGGTGGAGCCGGTCGATCGGCATGCCCGCCCCGTACGAGAGCCGGGTGATGCCGGCCCGGCCCTCGTGGCGCTTGGCGACCTCGAGCACCGCGGCGTACAGGTCCAGCGGATCCCGGCGGCGCCGTGGATACGGGGGATGGGCCATAGGGCGGCTAGAGGGGGAACGGCGGCAGCGAACCCACCTGACGGGTGGTAGCCGTCCGTGCCTTCGCGTCCACTCTCAGTTCCCGGGTGTAGACCACCTCGTCGACCTCGGCCTCGGTCCGGAGCTCGACCTCCTCCGCCACGATCCGGTGCACCCGGGCGCCGCGGCCGATCCGCACCGACTTCCCGAACACCTCCTCGGCCGTGGCTTCGGCGCCGATGTCGACGTGCTCGCCGATGAGCGGGCCCCGGGCGGTCGACCGCCGCCCCAGCCGCAACCGGCCGGCCCGCGCGCCGGCCCGGGTCGAGATCGACCCCCCGACCTCCAGGCTCTCGCCGACCATTGCCCGGTCCGCCTCCAGCCGCCCGCCGATCTCCACCTCCAGCGCCTGGAGCGCGCCAGCGACCGACACCCGGCCGCCGACCTCCAGCCGTCCGGAGAGCTCCAGATTCCCGCCCACGGTGAACCGGCCGCCGATGTGGGCCGATCGCCCCCGGCCCTGGTCGGTGATCTGCCCGACCCCTCCAATCCGGAGATCCTCGAAGGTGAGATCCTTGCGGGCCTCCAGGATCCCGCCGACCTCGATCGAGCCGCCCGTGGCCGGCCCCTGGAACTCGACCATGCCCCCGGCCTCCAGCCGACCGAAGGCGAGGGGCCCCTCGACCACCAGGCGGCCGCCGACTTCCAGGCGACGTCGGACCGTCCCGCCCCCGATCCGGATCGTGCCCCCGACCTCCAGGTCGCCGATCTGACCCTCCCCGATCTCCGCCGAACCGCCGGCATCGACCCGGTCGGCCTCCAGCCGCCCCGCCACCTGCATGACCCCACCGACCGAGACCCGCTGGGCGAGCAGCGAGGCCGCGCAGGAGAGCCGCCCGCCGACATCGACCGACCCCACCCGGACCGGACCGCCGACCGTCAGCCTCCGGTCGACGTCAACCGACGGGGCGTCGAGACTCCCGGTCACCTCCAGTTCCCCGTCCCGGACCTCGACACCGTCCCGGGAGGTCAGATTCCCGACCAGCCGCACGTCCCCGTCCCGGGCCTCGAACCGCCCGCACGCCAGGGAGCCCTCGAACCGGGCCGGGCCCCGGAAGAGCGCCTCCTGGTCGACCGTCAGCGTTGCCCCACGGACGACGACCGTGGCCCGGCGCTCGACCCTCAGGGACTCGATCGATCCTTCCAGCTCAGTGCGCACTCCCTCCGGAGCCACGGTTTCGGACATGCGAAGCGGCAAGGGGTGGGGAGTCATACCCTTAGGTCACCCCCGGTGAGGACCGGCGGAGAGGTCGGACGCACCCCCGCGCGGGTCCGACCTTATCCGGCCCGACGGCGGAGGGGGATCAGGGCGATCCCGACCGATCCGATGGCCCGGGGTCGATCCGGACCTCGACCGGGATCCCCCCTCGGACGGCCGCCGTCACCACGCAGTAGTTCTCGAAGACCTCCTGGCAGCGGTGCCACCGCGCCGGATCGACGTCCGGCGGGAGCTCCAGGTGGAGGGTCACCTCGATCCGGACGACCCGCAGCCGGTGCTCGTCGGTCCGGCCGGTGAAGGCGCGGGCGTCGGCGGTGAGCCGCCGGGGCTCGACGCCGACCCGACGAAGGCAGAAGAGGAGGCTCGCCGAGAGACAGTGCGCGGTGGCGGTCGCCAGGGCCTGGGACGCGTTGGGGCCGGAGGCGGCGCCGAGCGGAGGGGGCTCGTCAAGGGTCCAGGTCGTGGGAAGCCCGGGGAACCGGGCGAGGAACGCATAGCCGCCCGTCAATTCCAGATGCACGGCGTGGACCGGTTCGGCGGCGGGGGAGGTCGGGGTGGGCATGGACCCGCGAGGGCCGCGCTCCGATTTGAGGCTACCCAGGCCGGGCCCCCACGCCCCACCCCCTGCCTTTCGGTCTCGGGTCGGGAGGGGCGATCCGGGCGGCCTTTCGCCTCGGAGGGTAGGCTTCGGGTCCGAGCCTCAGACCCCCGGGGTCGGGGCACCCCGGAGGGCCCGCTCGAGCTTCCCGAGGCAGTTCTCCCACCCCGAATGGAGTTGGCGGTGGATCTGGGGAGCCCCTTGCGCCAGTTCGGCCAGCCGTTCGTGGACCACCGTGATCCGGGTGGCTCCCACGCCCACCGGCCGGAGCCGGACCGTGACTAGGGTGTCAAAGTACTCCCCCTGCTCCGGCTCCGTCCCCACGAAGGCCCAATGGTACACCAGTTCCCGCGGGGGATCGATCGTGACGAACCGACCCTCGAACTTTCCGGTGCGGGTACCGTGACGGGAGTGCCAGACCTCGATCCGCCCTCCCACCCGGGCGTCGATGCGGATGCGGTCGAGATCCAGGTCGTCCGGGGTCACCCACTGACGCATCAGGTCGGGGTCGATGAACGCACGGAAGACCCGGTCGGGCGGAGCCGGAAGAACCCGCTCGATATGAACCGCGATCTCCGGGCCGTCCGGCGGGCTCACGGCTTCCTCCGGGCCAGGGCGTCGGCCTCCCGTCGAAGGGCCCGGTCCATCCGGCTCAACCCTTCCTGCCAGAAGCGCTCGTATTGGGCGAGCCACTCGGAGACCTCCCGCAGCGGCTGGCCCTGGATCGAATAGAGGTGCTTGCGGCCTTCCGAACGGAGGGCGAGCAGACCCGACTCCCGGAGGATCCGCAACTGCTTGGAGACCGACGATTGGGATCTCCGGGTCGATTCGACCAGTTCGCTGACCGATCGCTCCCCCTCCCGGAGCGATTCGAGCAGGTCCCGGCGGGCCGGCTCGGCCAGGAGTTGAAAGACATCCGCCATATCCAATATACGCCGCAATGGATATATGTCCATTTTGGCATACGATGGCCGCGTAGGAGGCTCTGCGGGGCCGGTACGCTCCACCATTGGGGGGCACGGAGATGCGAAAAATTACCGCGAACGGGTACATGACGCTGGACGGCCGCGGGGCATTCCCGGAGTATCCGGGGTCGCGGCGGCCCTCGCCGAAGGTGACCGCCCTCTTCCGTCACATGTGGTACGACCGGTTCGACGATGTGACGACGGTGGTGATGGGCCGCCGCTCGTTTGTGGGCCACCAGCAGACCTGGAGTGAGAAGGTCCGAAAGCCGGGCGAAGCCGCGTGGCTGCTCGACTACCGACGCTACCTCGACCGCGTCGAGAAGGTCTGCCTCTCGCACCGTCTCAAGTCCACCGACTGGGAAAACTCGAGGATCTTGAGCGGCGATCTCGCCCGGATCCTGGCGAAGCTGCGGCGCGAGAAGGGCGGGAATATCCTGCTCGAAGGCGGGCCGGCCGTCATCCGCGAGTGCCTCCGCCGCAACCTCGCCGACGATTACTGGTTCTTCGTGATGCCGGTCGTCTACGGGAAGGGCCCGCGATACTGGGGGCCGATGGAATCCCAGTGCACGCTGAAGCTCCTCGAAACCCAGCCGGGGGAGGACGGCGAGATCCTCCTCCACTACGCCGCGCTCCGGTAGGCGCGGCCGCCCGGCGACCCTTTCGGTCGGCGGCCGGGCCCGGGGG
>JAJYWS010000024.1:0-10725 GCA_021791335.1 Thermoplasmata archaeon | reverse complement strand
GACATCTTCCATGTCAGCGTCGACCGGTTCCGGATCGGCGACGGGAAGTACGTGGCGGCCGTCGGGGCCCCGAGCCTCCCCGCGTCGCTCGCCGGGTCGGTGGCGGCGGTCGAAGGGCTCAGCACCTACTCTTCGCTCACGATCCACCCCGCCAGCCTCGGGAGCACCCGACAGGTGGCCCCCTCCTCGACCTCGGGGACCGTCCGATCGGCCAACGGCTACCTCCCCCCGGTCTCCTCGGGCGGGGTTCAGCTCGAGTACGCGCCCGACTTCCAGATCGCCTACGATGAGCCCTCGTTGTTCAATGCGTCGGGCTATCCGACCTCCGCCGTCGTCGCCACCATCCTGTGGGCGGGCACCAACCGCAGCGGCACCGCGGTCGGCCCCTTTGATCCGAGCGATGTCTACGACTTCTACAACGAGACCCTCCCGGCCGGCGAGCCCCATCCGCACCTCTACGGGGTGCCACTGAACGGGGCGGCCGTTCCGGGGATCAGCGCCTCCTACGATGCCACCGGAGCCAACGCGGAGAACACGCTCGACCTCGAGATGGTGGGCAGCACCGCGCCCGGCGCCTCGATCTACAACGTCTACGGCCCGAACGCCACGTACGCGAACCTCGACGCGGCGTTGGCGTACATCCTGAACCCGAACAGTTCGACCCCGGGGCTCGCGAACGTCAGCGTCATCACCAACTCGTGGGGGGGCGGCGACACCAACGACTCCAGCTGGTACACCAACCTGCAGGTGGCGCAGGCCCGGGGGATCTCCGTGCTCGCCTCCTCCGGAGACTCCGGGGACAACCCGAACAGCTCGAAGTGGGTCGGTTCCAACACCGAGTTTCCCTCGTCGATGGCCTACGACACCTTCGGGGTCACCGCAGTGGGGGGCACGACCGCGGTCCTGCACTCGACGGTCGGATCGGCCAACTACCTCCACCTCAAGTCCCAGATCGCCTGGAACATCTCGGCCGCCGATACCGCCGGAGGAGGGCCGGCCGGGAGCTCCGGCGGGATCAGCGGCGTCTTCGCCGAGCCGTCCTGGCAGCTGAACACCTCCGCCAACGGGGTCATCCACGGAGCGGGCCGGGCCACCCCGGACATCGCGGCCATTGCCAACAACACCCTCATCACCATCTCCATCGACGGCGCCCGCTACTACGCCACGAACGCGACCTACGGGGGGTCGTACGACCTGACCTGGGGGACCAGCATCGCCGCCCCGCTGACGGCCGGGCTGATTGCCGAGATCGATCACGTCCTCTCAGCCCAAGGCGACGCGCCGCTGGGCTTCCTGAACCCCGACCTCTACGATCTCGCGAACCAGGAGTATGCGGCGCTGACGAGTACCAGCACCACCGGCTACAGCCTCACGGGCTCGTACAACTCCTCGCTGCCGGTGCTTCCGTTGATGGATGTGACCCAGGGGCAGAACCACCTCTATCCGGCGGGCTTCGGCTACGATCTCATCACCGGCTGGGGGTCGATCGATGCGTACAACTACACCGTCTACTTCCTCACCAACATCTCCACGACCCCCTACGGGCGGCTCGCCGGGGTCTCCGACGTGCTGACCCTGCAGAACCTTGCGGTGACCTCGGAGTATCCGAACGGGACCGTCAACGCGAACTTCAACGCGTCGATCCAGCAGAACTTCTTCCTGGCCGACGGCCTGGGCGCGCCGATCTACTGGGTCCAGAATGTGATTTACATGACCAACACTTCGAGCGGGTGGTACCTGACGTACACCGGCTGGGTGGTCTATCCCTTCTACGGTCAGTATCCCAGCCTGACCATTTACGCGTACAACACCCCCGCGGGCCAGTACGTCACCTTCCCGGCCCGGCTCAATGTCACGAGCCAACTGCTCCAGCGCCCGGGTTTCCAGGCCCAAGAGATCCTCTTCACCGTCCAGAACCAGAGCCTGACCCTGCCCGTCCCCGGCGCCTCGTATATTCTCGGCAGCCTCTCCACCAACTACTCCTGGCAGGGGGTCAATTACTCCAACGGACCGTACCCGAACAACCCGACCCCGGGGGGGCTCGCCCCCCAGTTCGGGCTGGTCGGGGGCCCCTCCCTGGGGGCCGGTAACTTCACCGCTCCGACCGCGGGCAACCTGACCGTCGCGGTCGAGCCGCTCGGCCAGACGACTTTCGTGCCGGCGAACACCGCCCCCTTCGGCCTCGGGGTCACCGAGACCGGCGAGACCGCGCTCAACGAGGGGTGGAGTTCGGCGGGCGGGAGCCGGTGGACGCTCGGGATCTCACCGGGGAACACCACCCAGGGGATCCTCGGCTACGAACCCATCAACCGCTACCACCTCAACTTCCACGAGTCGGGCCTCCCCGCCGGCCGGGCCTGGTCGGTCACGCTGAACGGCACCACCCTTAGCAGCACCTCGAGCCAGATCTCCTTCGTGGAACCGAACGGGAGCTACGCCTGGTCGCTCGGCCCGATCGCCGGCTACCACACGCCCACCTACACGGGAACGGTGACGGTGCATGGGGCCAACGTCACGGTGAATTCGACCTGGGTCGAGGTGACCTACGGCCTCCGGTTCACCGCCACCGGCCTCCCGGCCGGGACCGTCTGGTGGCTCAACATCACGGGGGGGACGAGCCACCGGGCCAATGCCACCGGCCTCAATTTCACCGAACCGAACGGGACGTACCACTACACCGTCGCGTCGGCCCGGCCCGGCTTCCAGGCCCCGGGGGGGAGCGTCACGGTCGCGGGGGCCAACGTGACGGCCACCATCGCCTTTGCCGCCGTGACCTACTCGGTCGCCTTCATCGAGCACGGCCTTCCGACGGGCACCGCCTGGTCGGTGACGATCGGGAACCGGTCGGCCAATTCGACGGGGTCGACGATCACGGTATCGACCGCGAACGGGACCTACAACTGGTCGGTCGGGCTGGTCTCGGGCTACCGGGCCAACCGGACCCACGGCACCTTGGACGTCAACGGGTCCGCGAGCTCCATCACCCTCGACTGGTCGGTGGTCAACTACACGGTCCAAGTTCGGGAAACCGGCCTGCCGACGGGGAGCCTCTGGTGGTTCAACCTGACCCTTGGCGCCAGCTACTCCTCGACGACCGGAGGCCTCAACCTATCCCAGTCGAACGGGACCTACCCCTACACGCTGGGCTCGGCCAACCCGGAGTACGCCGGAAGCTCCGGGAACCTTTCGATCCGAGGCGCCAACCAGACGGTGGATGTCGTGTTCGACTACATCGCGGTGACGCTGAGCTTTGAGTCGTTCGGATTGCCCAACGGGACCCTCTGGTCGGTCACCGTCGGGAACCTCACCAACTCCTCCACCTCCGCCTGGGTCAACTTCACGCTGCTTCCGGGAAGCCACCACTACCGGATCGGCGGGATACCGGGCTACACGACCCAGTTCTCCGGTAGCGTGGACCTCACCTCGAACTATGTCCTCGGGGTCACCTGGACCCCGACCTCCTACGCGATCGAGTTCGTCGAAGAAGGGCTGCCCAACGGGACCCTCTGGACGGTGATGGTGAACGGCACCCCCCACTCCTCCTACGGCGCGCAGATCACGGTTCCGCTGCTGAACGGAAGCTACCCCTACACCTTTGGGCCGGTCGCCGGATACCTCCCGCCGTCCGGCGGCACCCTGACGGTCAAGGGCGCCGCGTCGACCGTGACGGCCCGGTTCGCGCCGTTCAACTTCACCGTCACGGTCAACGAGACCGGCCTTCCCTCCGGCGCCGTATGGTACTTCAACCTCACCGGAGGGTCATCGGTGCGGTCCCAGCAGTCGAGCCTGGAGCTCGGATTGCCGAACGGAACCTACAGCTACACGGCCACGGACGCTCAGCGGGGGTATGGCGCCCTCAACGGAACCTTCACCGTCTCGGGCGCCAACCGGGGCCTGAGCCTGTACTTTGTCGCGGTGGACTACCCCATCCGCTTCGTCGCGGTCGGGCTCCCCTCGGGCCTCTCCTGGTCGGTCGTGGTGAACCAGACCCAGTACCCGGCGGTCGGGTCGACCGTGACCCTTCAAGCGACCGACGGGGTCTACCACTACACCATCGTCGGAGCCGCCGGCTGGCTGGCCCAACCGGCGTCGGGGCAGCTGGTGGTGAACGGGGGGCCGGTCAATCTCACCATCCAATGGAGCCCGGTGACGTACGCGGTCACCTTCGAGGAGACGGGGCTCCCGTCGGGCATGACGTGGGCGGTCACCTTCGAAGGAACGCTCTACACCTCCGGGGGAACGACCCTCCGGGTGCTCGCGGCCAACGGGACCGGCGATTACCGAGTCTCGGGGATTCCGGGCTATTCGCTCGCCTCGTTCGAGGGAGCCGTGACCGTTTCCGGATCGCCGGTCGACGTCACCTTCACCTGGACCCGGGTCACCTATACCCTCCAGATGCAGGAGACCGGGCTGCCCTCCGGCACCTTCTGGTCGGTGGGGATCGGGAACAGCTCCGCCTCCGGTAGCTCGAGCCGCCTCGTCATCGATGAGCCCAACGGCACCTACCTCCTGACACCCCTCAGCCTCTCGGGCTACACGGTCACGCCGACCTCGGTCCAGATCGTGATCCAGGGCGGGTCGGTGTCCGCGACCTTCACCTACCGGGCCGCAAGCTCGGCCCCGGCCGGTTCGACCTTCTTCGGACTGCCGATCAGCCCCACGGAAGGGTACGCGCTCATCGGGGCGATCGTGGTGATCGTGGCGGTCGGCGTCGCGGTCGGCCTTCTCCGCGGCCGGCGCCGAGGAGCTTCCCCCTAAGTGATTCCGGGCGGGCCCCGCCGGGCGCGTATCCCCTTCGCCGCACAGGCTGTGCACCTCGGTCTAAACGACCGGAAACCCCCCTCGATATGCCCGAAGACCGTCGAGCCGCCAACCGGGCCTACGATCGGGTTCGTCGGCATGTGTTGGAGACCGTCATCTGACGGCTCGAGGAGATCCTCCTCAGATTCCCCAGCCGAGGGGGTGGAGCCATCCACCCCGGGTCGGCCGCACTGGCCGGCACCGAAGGGGACGGCCCGAGCGGTTCCCGTGGGAACCGATGGCGAAGGCTCTCGGGTTGATCCACGCGATGTGGTAGGACTACCGCCAAGCGGAGGGGAACCTCTGGGTCGACTCGAACCTCCGCCGTCAGATGGGCCTGAAGGAAGCCCCTATGCGCATGACCTTCGGGCACGCGCAGCGGCGGATCTCGGACGAGAGGCTCAGAGACCTCAACGAGAATGCGTTCGCTGCGTTCAAAAACAAACTCCGTTAGATTCGTGGAGGAGTTCGAACTGTCGGGGAGGACTTCCGTTCCTTCAGGGTGAACTAATTGTTGAACTCCAGACCCAGCTCTGTCGGTCGAAAAGTTGAAGTACGTATATCAGATCATAGTGCCATGCCATGGTACGAGTTTGCTGAGGGGGGGGAAGAACTTCTTCCCCTACCATTTACAAAGTTGCCTTGACGGCCATTGCCGTGGTGCTCTTGGCGTCGGGCCCTTGGGGCGGGGCCTCCGTGGCTCACATGGAGCCCTTGGCTCAGCCACCCTCTACCGCGGCTCCGTTGATTGCGCCCGGTGACCACGTACTGTTCGGTTGTACTGGGGGTCAAATCCTGCTTAACGGATCCTTGGTCTGCGACAATGGGGCGGTAAGCCTTGATATCTGCGGGAGTGCTTTTTGCGAGTATTCGATGGTGGGAAAGAACCTCAATCCCCAAGCTCAGCAATTTACCGGCTGGCAGTCGAATGGCGATGCCAACGTCACCAACCCATTCTCCCTCAACACGACCCTCATCCTCCACGCCCCGAACCCCACCGTCCAGTATGCCGGCGATGTGAACCTCTCCCTCCGGACCCCCTCTCAGATTCACTTGGTAGACATTACCATACACTCCTTCGTGAACTGGATAACTGCGGCCGACTTCGCCAATGTAACTATCTGTTCGTCGCCAACCTCCTGCCCGTTCACTAACCTTCGAAACGGTGCGACCGTGAACCTCCAAAGCAACACGACGTACGAGTTCAAAGGCTACCCCTCCTCAGGGTACCACGTCAAACAATGGACGACAAATTCTGTGTCGATCGCGAACTCCACGCTGAGCACGGCCCAGATCTATGTCCAAACCAGCGGGATTGTGAGTCTCATTGTCCAGGGCGAGGGACTCGGCGCCGGCTACTTTAATGCTCCCCCGATGTCGAGCCAGACCATCTTCAGCGCCTCAGCGGACATCATCGTCCCCTACCTCAACAACAGCAACTATGATGGAGATTCTGTCTGGGTTGGAATCGGCGGTTTTGGTATTAGTTCCAGCCTTTGGCAAGCAGGCTTTGAGGTTGCCAACGGGAATATCGTGGCGTTTTGGGAGGCCAAACCGGCCAATTCGAGCGGCTCTATCGTACCGAACTCAACCATGACTATCGTGCCGGGCAATGTCCTGTTGGTCAGCGTCTCAACCTTTGCCGGGACCTCCAATGCGACGGTGACGAATCTCAATACCAGTGAAGTTTGGAAAATCAGCGACAAATTCACGCCGTCTACCGTGTCAGCGGATTGGATTGTCGAACCCAAATCAATGGCACCTTTCGGGCTCGGTCAAACCGTACTATTCGAATCTCTAACCGTAAATCAAGCCCCTCCAAGCCTTGAGGGTTGCTTCGTGGCTGCCTTCAGCACAGTCGGCAGCCACCACGTGCTTTTCCCAACGCTCCTGTATGAAGGAATTGGAGATGAGGTATACTTCTCTGTCACCTGAATGCCCGAACCGCCATCCCGGGTCCGCCTGATCGACCGAGGAAAGTAAAAGAGGGCCGGGAAGATGAGCCAGCGAAAGAAGGCCCCCGTCAAGGCGAATCGTCCCATCCCAGGGACATTGAGTAGGACTCCCAGTTTTGCTCGGAGTTCAACACCACCATGGGCGAGGCTGACCCGCGTCGGGGCGGCACTTGCAGTTTTGGCGGTGGTGACATTGGTAGTCGGCGGGGTGCAGCCGGGCGTGGGGCAAAGGTTGGGTCCCCTACCCCATCCGATGACGGCCGAACCTATTCGCCCGGCCCCTCAGAGTCCACTCTCGATGGCCGCAGCGATAAATCATGCACCGGAGAGTTCGGCGCTCTTGTATCCGGGCCAGACAATCATCAACTTGACGAACGATGTCAATGCCACCGATGTCACGTACGACTCCCGAGACGGAGACCTCTTTGTGGCGGGGTTTGCCGCAAATTGGACGGTCCGTTCTCCGGCTAACGGTCATGTGATTGCCAACTTTCTAAACGATTCGGGGGTCATCACATCCCTCCTCGCTGATCCGGGAACCGGAAACGTCTTCGCGGGTGTGGAATGGATCAATCCGGGGAGCATCATGTATGTCAATGGGTCGACCTATCGGGTCTCCGTCCCCACGAACCTTGGCCCCTCAGCCGCGGTGAACGTGGTCGAAGCCCAAGACTCCCGCACGGGAGAACTGTTGTACTCCGGGCTCAGCGGCTTAGACAATTTTTCCCCATGTCCACCCGTAGTCGCGGCCTATTTGGTGAGCGACACCACCTATCAGAACGTGACGATGCGGTGGCTCCCAGGGGGCGAGATTCAGGGGGCGGCCTACGACCCGTACACCAACAACTTCTACGTAAGCACCGGAGTGTGTGAAAACAATCTCACGGTTGTGAATGCGGCCAACCTGTCTGTGGTCGCAACTCTTCCCAACATCCCCTCGGGCCCGGTGGTCTTTGACCCCGTCAACCGGGAGATTTATGTGGCCGGCATCGGGTCGAGTTTTTACTCCGGAGTTGTCAACGTCCTCAATGTGACTGGGACGTCCGACAACGTCGTCGCTCAGATCCCCGTTGGAATGGTCCCCGACGCCGCCTGCTTCGACCCGCTGAACCAGTTCCTCTATGTGGTGAGCCCCGGCGACAACGAAGTTTCGGTGGTCAATACTGTGACCAATCGGGCGATCGGCTCCATCGCGATTCCTCGGGCTACCGGGATCACCTATGACTCGGCGTCGGGTGCGCTCTTTGTGACCAACAACTCCCTGGTAAAAATCATCCCCAACTACCCCAGGTTTGATCTGACCTTTGCGGAATCCGGGCTACCCCAAGGTGGAAACTGGACGGTTTCGGTGGGCAACCACACCTACGCTGCGGCTAGCGGGTTCTCCATCGTTGTGCCGGAGTTCAACGGGAACTTTGTCAATGGGACCTACATCGACCATACCTATTCCTATTCCATCAAGGATTCGGCCGGGTGGATCCCCGATCCCTCCTCCGGCACGGTGAACCTGACCGGGAACCCAGTCACCGTTGCGGTCCAGTTCCTCTCCCCCTACGGCTCCCTTCAAGGTAATGTCTCCCCCGCCAACGCTTCGATCCGGCTGAACAACCAATCCCTGCTGGTTTCCCCTTCCGGTAATTTCTCCGCGATTGACCTCACTGCGGGAGTGTACACCGTCACCGCGCAAGCCCCGGGCTACGCCGAGGACTCATTCCGCATTTCCATCACTTCCCACAACCAAACCCTCCTTCAGATTCGCCTTTCGAGGGTGCCGGTGCCAGTAGTAGCTCGGGATACCGGGTTGGACTCCGAAGGGTACTTGCCGCTAGTCGGGGTCGTCGGCATTGGAGCCGCCGTGGCTGTGGCGGCCATCGGGGTCTACTGGTGGAGAGTACGGCGGAAGCCGCCTCCTATCGACTCCGGCCCCATTCCCAACCGCTAATGGGCTGTAGACCCCGCCGCTCTAGGAACACACGACGTGCGGGCCCCCTATGTCGACAGTGGGGGTTGTCTCAGTCAAGAATCGGCCCGTTGACCCCCATCATGGTTGACATCGAGCACCTTAGAGCCCTTCCGAATACCCTCGACACTGACGGTTTCCTGTGGACCTGATCGGAGATAGGTAGGGACCTTCCCCAGATAGCGTAGCAACCCCCTCTGTCACCGAGATCGAGCTTCATATTCCCGACCGTGGTCGACTCCCGAACCCTCTTTGGGTGCAAATCGAGATGATCCTCCCGCGGTGTTCCCAGAGCTCCATATCCACTGGAGGCCGCCCTCAACGGCCCGTTCGCCCGAAAATGGAGTCGAATCTTTTCGTTCTCCACAACGGGATTCCTTGAGAAACTCTCCCCCGTTGCTACGGAGCGGCCACAACCGCCCACGATCGATTCCCGGAATGGAGCGAGGCCGGGGTCTTCGAGGGGCTCGGGCGCCGAGCGCTCATCGAATACGATGCGAACGTCGGCCTCCGGTGGACCTGGTAGGCGATGGACGGGGCGATGACCAAGCCGCCGCTCGGTGGTCCGGCCACTGGATCCAACTCTACGGACCCCGTCATGAATGGCGTCCCGCGCAGCGTGCTCACCGATGGGGCCGGTGTCCCCATCCGGCTCCTTGTCGGTCCGGCCAATCGGAACGACCGCAGACTCCTCGAAGAAACGCACGAGAGCCGTCGCATCCCTCCGCCGCCCGACACCTCCCAACACATGTGCCTGGACAGGGGCTGCGATTATCCGGGCATCCCGAGAATCGTTGATGAGTGGACCCAGACCACGTCGCTGAGGGAGGTCGCCGTCCTCCCCGAGGCGGTCCTCCAGCGAAGGGTAAAGTCAGCGCTGCGTCAACTGGTCCAGAGTTGACCGGTCCGTTGCCGATCTGCCCGATAGCCACGGTTGCTGAACGGAACAACGGATGCGCCGGTGGGTCTTCCCTACATCTTCTTCTCGAAGTCGAGGACCGTAGCGAACAGAGCGGAATAGAGATGGTTCACTCGAGGGTCGAGTTCCAGTTGCCAGACGTCGCGGACGGCGAGGATCTTGTGCCGCACCCGGCCCCAGCGCTCCCCTTGGGGACCCAAGATTTCGTACTTGCGGCGGAGGATGTTCCCCTTGGTATGCAAGTAAACCACCCCACTCGGGTCCACCCATGTGGCCTTGAGCCCTCCAATCAGGCTCCTCTTGAGCTCGATTCGTCCGACTTGGGACTGGGTCGCCGCATCCACAACCTGGAAAGTGGCCGTGTTTCCGCCCACTCCCTTGCGAATCTGCATGGCCAGGTTTCCCTGAGGGTCCTTGACGTCGTAGGTATACTCCCTCCGACGAGCCGCCCAGCGCCCGACATAATCTCCCGCGATCTGGCTGACCGCGGCCCCCACCGCCAGTCCCTTCACGTTCTGGCCCGCGTCCAAGCCGATGGTCAGAAGGACGCTTTGGTTGGAATCCATCACGTCGTAGTTCTTCCCGAAGGAGAGGATTTTCATTTTCATCAACAGGGTCGCTTGACCCGATAGGGACTGGATGATCGACGCCGTCGGGGACATTGCTTGGGCCATGGTCAAGGGAGGTGGAGCAAGTATGTAAATCGGTCAGTTGGCGGAGCCGAGGCTGCGCGAGCTGCGGGACCGCGTGAAGGTGGCCCCCTCGGAGTTGGTGGCCACGCCGCCCTCTTAGAGACGCTGCCGCGCGACAGCCGGGGGCCCCCGGTGTTCTCTGCGAGACTCGGGAGGGCAAAGGTTCAGCTGCGGCCCGAAGTGTCTGGGCAGGGATGCCCCTTCCAGTAGGGTCGACCTCAAGCCCGCCTCGTTGGCAGGGTCAGTTCGTGCGGAGTCGAAGACAGCCGCACCGGGTCGAGCCGAAGGGGCGTCTAAGCGCCGCTCCGGAATGAGGGAATCACCCGGTTCGATGCCACCGCTCGGGAGGAGTGAGTCAGTGAATCGGTAGCGACTCCGTAGTGGGATGCTCCCGGCGGG
>JAJYWS010000051.1 GCA_021791335.1 Thermoplasmata archaeon | reverse complement strand
CCCCTCAGAACGGGAAGACCACCGGAATCAGGAGGATCATGACGACCACGGAGATGAGGGTTAACGGGATCCCGAACCGGAGGAAGTCCTGGAACCGGTAGCCGGCGATATCCAGCGACAGGAGGTTGACCGGGTGGCCGACCGGGGTGAGGTAGGGAAGCGTCGCGCCGTAGCCGATGGCCATCAATAGCGGCAGCGGATGGATCGAGAGGATCGACGCAAAGGCCAGGCCCACGGGGGCCATCACCACCACAGCCGCCACGTTCGGAATGATGTTGGCCATGAGCAAGGTCACCACCAACAGCACCGCCAGGACGGCCCAGGGGGAATGCAGGCCGGTCGAGAGCAGCGCCGAGGCGATCTGGCCGGCCGCCCCGCTCTGGGTAACTGCCGTCCCGAACGGGATGAGGCAGCCGGTCAGGATGACGACCGGCCAGTGTACGGCACTGTAGGCCTCCTTGGGCGAGAGGGATCCCGAGAGCAGCGTGGCGACGGCGCCCAGGGCGAGCGCGATGTCGACCGGCAGCAGCCCCACCGCGGCGATGGCGATCGCGACGACCCAGATCCCGACCACGAGGAGCGGGCGGCCCCCCTCCACCGCGGCCGGCGTGACTCCGGTCGGCAGCACCCGGAGGTTCCGGAACAGCTCCTCGGTCCGGCGTTCGGGGAGCTGGACGAGCAGGACGTCCCCCGACCGAATCGGGGTCTCCGCGACCCGACGGGTCAAGAACGCCCCCTGCCGGGCGATCCCGATCAGCTGGAGGTGGTAGCGGTCGCGGAGCGCCAACTCCCGGGCGGCACTGCCCACCAAGGGGGAGGAGGAAGTGACGATCACCTCGGCGGTGGTCATCGGGCCCAACGGCTCCGGAACGGGCCGGCCGGGAGCGCCGGAACCCTCCGCCGCCGGGGCCCGATCCAGGCCGGATCCTTGGAGGAGCTCGGTCATGTTTTCGGCGCGCGACCGGAGGATCAGCCGGTCGCCGTTTTCCATCAGGGATCCCGACCGGGGAGCGGCCCACTCGACGGCCCCGCGGACGATCCGCTCGACCGTCACCTCCTCCCCGTATTCCCCCTCGAACTCCCCGACCGTCCGGCCGGCCCACTTCGAACCCTCGCCGACGATCAGCTCGAGGGTGTACGCCGGGAGGAGTTCCCGGTCTCCCGAGCCCACCGGCCCCGTGCGGGACGGCAGGAGCCGGAGGCCGGCGACCACGAACAGCAGGACGACGGCGAGCACGATCACCGCGCCGATGGGGGTGAAGGCGAAGATGTTCAGGGAAAGGCCGGTGCTCGTCTGCACGATCGACCCCAGGACGATGTTCGACGAGGTTCCGATCAAGGTCAACGATCCCCCGGCGATCGCCCCCGCTGCCATCGGGATCAGGAACTTCGAGGGCGGGAGCCCGTACTTCTTCCCGAGGGTCAGGCCCACCGGCAGGAGGATCGTGAAGGTCGCGACGTCGCTCACAAACCCCGAGAGCCCGGCGGTGATGGCGACCAGGAGCGCGAACGAAAGGGTCGGGCCGTAGCGCAGGCGATGGAGCCCCCGGGCGATCCCGAAGAGGACCCCCGAATTGACGAGCGCCCGGGCGAGCACCAGCGAGCTCACGATGGTGATCACCGCCGAGCTCGCGAAGCCGAGGAAGAGGCCGGTGTAGGGGATCACCCCCGAGAGCCCGAGGGCGAGAAGCATCAGCACCGCGACCAGGTCGTAGCGCAGTTTCTGCCAGGCGAAGAGCGCGACGCCGACGCCGAGGATCCCGAAGACGGCGACGGTCGCAGGGACGAGCATCCGCGTCGCCCCGGAACCCGTCATGGCCCTTAGGGGTTTGCGTCGATCGAGCGAGCGGCCGGGCCGGCCCGAGCCGGGCCCTCGAACCGCCCCGCGACCGAGCCGGGCCCCATAGGCTCATTATCCGGTGCACCGCACCGGCCGGTCGATGACCGCCCGCCGCCCCGCGGATCCGGCGGTGACCCTCCCGGCCGAGGCGACGTCGGCCGCGGGACCCCGGGACTCCGGCCTCCGGCGGGTCCTGACCACCCGGTCCGCGGTGGCCCTCTATGTCTCCTCGGTCCTCGGGGTGAGCATCCTGGTCGTCCCCGGTCTCGCGGCCCAGATCGCGGGTCCGGCATCGCTGCTGGCGTGGGCGTTCTTGGGCGTGGTCAGCATCGCGTTCGCCTTCACCTTCGCGGGGCTCTCGATCCGGCGCCCGGAAGCCGGAGGGGTCTACGGGTTTGCCCGGGAGGCCTTCGGCCGCACCGGCTCGCAGGTCGTCGGCTGGCTCTTCTTCCTCTGGATGGTCACCGGGGCCCCCGTGGTCGCCCTCATCGCCTCGGCGTACCTCGCCTACGCCTTCCCACTCACCGTCCTCGAGGTCGACCTGATCGCCTGGGGCGTGCTCGCGGCCGCGTGCATCGTGAACCTGCGGGGCATCGTCCTCACCGGGGCGGTCCAGATCGCCATCATCGTGGCGATCGTCGGCCTGCTCGCGGTCACCCTGGTCGTCGCCGGGACCCACCTGGATCCCGGACGGTTCCAGCCGTTCTTTCCGGACGGGCTCTATCCGGTCGGCACGTCGATCGCCCTCGTCTTCTGGTCGTACCTCGGGTACGAAAATGTCTCCAATGTCGCGGAGGAGTTCGAGCGGCCGGCCGCCAGCCTGCGCCGGGGCGTCTGGATCAGCCTCGCGGTGATCGGGAGCCTGTACTTCGCCCTCGCCGTGGTCATCATCGGAAGCGGCGCCGACACGGCGGGCGGCGGCACCGCACCGTTCGCCGCCGTGGCCTCCCTCCTCTTCGGCGGCGCCGGCGCCCAGGTGACCGCGCTCCTCGCCCTGGTGATTGTGTTCGCGGTGGTGAACGCCTACGTCGCGGGCATGTCCCGGGTGTTCTTTGCGATGGCCCGCGCCGGCGACCTTCCCTCGGCCCTCGCCCGGCTCGACCCCCGGACCGGTGCCCCCACCCGGGTCATCGGTGTGATGCTGGTCTGTGTGACCGTGGCCTCGATGGCGTACGATCTCCTCGGCCTCCCCCTCTCGACCGCCTTCCTGGTCACGAGCGGCGCAGCGCTCGGCGTCTACGCCATCGGCTCGGCCGCCGGTCTGAGGATCTTTGCGCGCGACCGGACCGTGCACCGGTTCTATCTGGGGTGCGCCGGATGCACCCTGGCGGTCTCGCTCGGGATCCTGCCGTTCGTCGGCTGGCCGCTCGCCATCACCGGCGGCCTGGTCGGCGTCGTCCTCCTCTATCGGGCGCTCGTCGGCTTCCGCCGCCGGTCCGGGACCGATCCGGGAGCCCCGGGGGCGGGAGAACCGCCGCTCGACTCCGGCCGCGATCCGACCCCCGGACCGGGCCGCTTACAAGCTTCCCCGGCCTCCCTGGGCCGGAGGGGACGAAGATGAACTCCAAGGTCTACCTGGTGACCGGAGTCGGGAGCGGGCTGGGCAGCGCGGTCGTCGCCCAGCTTGCGAGCGGCGGGGCCGAGGTCATCGCGGCCGCGCGCTCGAGCGGACCGCTCGAGAAGCTCCGCGGCCACGCCGAGCCGCGGGGCTGGAAGCTGACGCCGTTCTACGGCGACCTCGCGGCGCCGGGGGTGGCGGAAGAACTCGTCGAAACGATCCGCCAGCGGGGCGGCCGGATCGACGGGGCTTCGTTGCAGACGGGGCGCTGGATCGGGGGGGACACGCTGCTCCACCGCACGACCGACGCCGAGTGGGCCGACGGCCTGCGGTCCAACCTCGAGGCCACCTTCCGGGTCGCGCGGGCGATCCTCCCGCTCTTCCTGGCTCAGGGACACGGCGCCCTCGTCCTGGTTTCCGCCGCCGACCGGGTGCGGATGGCGGGCAACGCGAGCTACTGCACCGCGAAGGGGGGCCTCGTCGATCTCACCCGCAAGCTGGCCCACGACTACCGGCCGTTGGGGATCCGGGTCAACGCGGTCCTGCCGGGCACGATGGAACATGATCTGCCCACGTTCGATCCCCCGGATCCCGGGACGGCTCTGAAGCTCCGCAATGCGGTCGGGGTCGGAGCCTGGGAGGTCGCCCGAACGATCGGCTTCCTCCTGGGCGACGAGAGCCGTTGGATCACGGGGGCGGCGATTCCCATCGACGGCGGCTACTCCCTCCACGGCCGGGAGCCGGATCCGTAGCCGGGGGACCGTACGGGCCCTTCAGGGCCGGAGCTCGATCCGCACGCCGAGCGAACGGGCGGCCGCCCGGAGGTGGGCGACGTCGGCCTCGTCCAGCTTCGCACGCACCATCGACTTCCAGAAGGCGGCGTTGAGGCCCATAGGCATCGGCCGGTGGAAGAGGGACTCCCAGGCGGTGCCGACGGTCCAGACCGGGCGGCCGAGGGCGACGGCGAGCAGGTTCGCGTCACTCGGGACGGCCTTCGTGCTCCGCTCGGTGAGCCAGCCCCGGGACCGGCTGAGGTAGCAGACCTTGTTGTCCCGGTCGAGCGGTCGACCGTTCCCCGCGTTCTCCGGCATCCCGATCGCTCCTCCGACGGTCCCCTCCGCACCCCATCTAGGCCCCCGAAGCCCCTAATCGGTTGCGGGATGCCCCGGGCGAACGCGGTTTAGCACCGGCCCCCATGGGGGGGTCGATGGCCGATCCCGCGCGCCGATGGCGGACGCCGGACCTCTGGCGGATCTCCTTCTCGGCCTTCTTCGCCGACCTCGGCTACCAGGCGGTCCTGGCCCTCTTCCCGCTCTACCTGGTCCTTCACCTCGGCGCGCCGGTCTGGGTCTTCGGGCTCTCCCAGGCGCTCGCGTACGGCCCGGGCGCCCTCTTCGGATACTGGGGCGGCCGTCTCGGCGACCGGTACGGCCGCCGGAAGATCGCGCTGATCGGGAACGCCTTCCTCCCGCTCCTGGCCCTGATCGGGCTCGCCGGTGTCCCCTGGCTGGCGGTCCTCCTGCTCGCCGCCGGCTGGTGGGCCCGCAACCTCCGGAGTCCCCCGCGGCGGGCCCTGGTGACCGAAACGGTGCCGGCGGCCGACCACGGATCCGCCTTCGGGTTCCTCCATGCGCTCGACGTCGGCGGCGGGATGCTGGCGGCCGTCTACGCGTTCCTCCTGCTGGAGGGAGGCGTCCCGTACCGCGACATCCTGCTCGGGACGGCCCTCCCGCTGGTCGTCTCGACCGCGGTCCTCTGGGGCGTCCGGGTCGGCCGCTCGCCGCCCGCGCCGGAGGCCGCGGCGCCGCCGGCCTCCCGGACGACGTCGACCCCCGGGGCCGGAGCGGCCCGGGGGCTGGTGGGGGCGATCCTCGCCGCCACCCTCCTCTACGGTTTCGCCTCCTACAGCATCGGCTTCCCCGTCCTTTCGACCGCCCAGACGACCGGGGTGCCGGCGTTCGGGGTCCTGGTCTTCATCGTCTTCCTGGGGGTTTCGGCCGTGGTCGGGCTCGCCATCGGCGGGATCCGGGTGGGCCGGGTCCGCCTCCTCGGCCTCGGGGGCTACGGCCTCGCCTCGGTGGGGTCGGTGCTCCTCGCGCTGGGCGCCGCCGGGTTCGGGGGCCTTGCGGCCTTCCTCTCGGGCGCCGCGCTGCTCGGCGCCGCCCTCGGCACGGTCGAGACCTTCGAACCGACCCTGCTCGCCCGGGTGGTCCCGTCCGACCGGCGCTCGCGCGAATTCGGTCGGCTCACCGCCTTCCGCTCGGTGGGGCTCTTCGTCGCCAACTTGGTCCTCGGGCTCCTCTTCGTCGTGAACCCGGCGTACCCGTACCTCTACGCGTCCGTCGCGGCGGGAGCCGCCGCCCTTCTGATCGTCGCGTGGCTGCCCCGGATCGGCGCCGCCGGCGACGCCCCCCGCGACCGGTCGGGGTGACCGGGGCGCGCAGAAGGCCCGCCCCCGAAGGGATTTACCGCATCGTGCGGTCGGGCGCGCCATGAAGATCTCGGCCGAAACCGCCGTGGCTTCGGCGGTGGCGATCGTCATCGCCTTCCTGGTCATTGGGGTGCTGCTCTTCTACGTCGCGAGCACCTTCCACTTCTTCAGCCCCTCCAACCTCTACTGGCTGCGGGCTGCGCTGACCCTCGCGATCGGGCTCGCGGCGCTGGTGGTCGTGGAGCGGCTGCTCCGCAACTTCATCGCGGGCCGGCCGAGGATCCGCAACGGCGGCCTGATCCTCTCGGTGTTCCGCTACGTCGCCTACGCGATCCTGGCCCTCGCGGTGCTCGCCTCGCTCGGCGTGAGCAGCCTGGCCCTGCTCGCCGGCGGCACCTTTGCGGGCCTGGTGCTCGGCCTCGCCTCCCAGACGGCGCTCTCCAACGTCATCTCGGGGCTGGTCATCCTGGCGAGCCGGCCGTTCCGGCCCGGGGACCGGGTGACGATCGTCGCCTGGCAGTTCGGGGTCACTGCCCCGGCCTATCCCCCGAAGTTCTACTCCCAGGACCTCATCTATCCCGGCTACACCGGCTACGTCCGGACCATCGGGATCATCTATTCCGAGGTGCAGATGGACGAAGGTCCGACCATGGAGATCCCGAACGGGATCCTCCTCCAAGCCATGGTCCTGAGCCACGAGGTCGCGTCGCGCTGGGTCCGCACGAAGTACGAGGTGGCGCCCGGCGCCGACCTCCGCCACCTCCTGCCGCTCGTCCGGGCCGCGGTCCAGAAGAATGAATGGGTCGTCGACCCCGAGAAGGTCCGGGTGCTCGTGAACCAGGCGACCGCCACCACGGCCGTGATCAGCGTCGATGCGCTCTGCCGCGGCAACGCCGAGGAACCGCCCCGCAGCGCGATCCTGATGGACATCGTCGACACCGTCCGGTCGGTGGCGCCCCCTCCGGGGCGATAGGGAGATAGCTTCGCGGCCGTGCCGTCCACCGTGCCGGCCGCGGGCGTCCCCCTTGCCGACCGGACCCTCCGTGCGGCGCTCGGCGAGGCCGGGCCGCTCGGCTCCACGGTCCTCCAGCTCGCCGCCCGGCTCCGTTCGGATCCCGACCGGATCATCGGTTCGTTGGAACGGCTGGCCGGCCGCTCCGAGGTCGTCCGGATGGGCCGCGGGCTCTGGGTGCTCCGCGAGTTCGAGGAGCTCGGCGACCGGGACGGCTTCCTGACCCCGGAGGCCGTGGCCGAGGAGTTCGAGCGGGCGGAGGGAGTGGCCCTCGGAACGTACCGGGGGCCGATCACCTTCACCGACACCCAGGATCGGCCGATCCACCGCTGGTGGCCGTACGTCCAGGGCTATTCGGCCGAATTTGTCCGGGGGGTCCTCGAGTCGGCGGATCTCCCCGAGGGGGCCGGCGTCCTCGACCCGTTCGCCGGTAGCGGCACGACCCTCGTGGAAGCCCGACGTCACGGTTACCGCGCCTTCGGGATCGAGCTCCTGCCCCCGGCCGCCCTCGCCGCCCGGGTCAAGACGCGGTTCGAGCTCCCGCCCCGGGCGCTCGTCGGGGCGTACCGTCGGTGGATCGAGCAAGCCCGGCGTCGCGCGCCGGGCGCGCTCCCGTTCCTGCGGGAGACCCACCGGCAGTTCTCCGCCCGGACGCTCCGCGACCTGACCCGGCTGCGGGACGCCCTGCCTTCGTCGGACCGGCCCGAGTCGGAGGCCCTGAGGCTGCTCTTCGGATCGGTCCTGATCCCGTCGAGCCGGCTCCACCGGTCGCCCTGCCTGGGCTACCGTCGCCGGGCGGTCGACGGCCCGGGCCCGTTCGCCCGGGTCGAGGCCGGCGTCCGGGCGATGACGGAGGATCTCGAGAGCATCGCGCGGGCGCGCCGTCGCTGGGGGCCGCCCGCGACGGTCCTCGAGGAGGACGCCCGCCGGGCGGTCCTCCCGAAGGGCCGGATCGGCCTCGCCATCACCAGCCCGCCGTACGTGAACGGCATGGACTATGTGATGAACTACAAGCTCGACCTCGCCTGGCTCGGCTACGCCTCGAGCTACGCCGACCTCGCCGAGCTGCGGCGGCGGGAGGTGGCCTGCGACAACCTCCCCCGGTCCGACCCGGGGCTCCAACGGGCGATCCGGACCGACCTCGACCCCTGGCTCCCGGCGATCCTCCAAGCGATCCGGGGCAACCTGGCCCGCAAGGGGTCGTACCGGCGCGACGACATGGATGCGGTCGTCCAGCGCTACTTCGCCGACCTGCTCCCGGTTGTCGAGAACGTCCACCGGGCGCTCAAGCCCCGGGCCCGTTGGGTGGTCGTGGTCGGCGACTCCCTGCTCGCGGGAGCCTACGTGCCCGGCGACCTCCTGTTCGCCCGCCTGGCCCGGAGCCGGGGATTCCGCATCGTCGCCGTCGAGGTCGCCCGACAGCGGCGCTCGGGCCAGCGCCGGAGCTTCGCCCTCCGGGAGTCGGTCGTGACGCTCGAGCGGGCCGACGGATAGATTCAAGCCGCCGGGCCGATCCCGGGGACCGTGTACTGCCCGATCTGCAGCCGGGAGATGTCCGGGCCGAACCGGCCGGCCGTGCCGTTCCCGATGTTCGTCTGCACGATCGACGGGGTCGTCTACGACCGCAAGCGCCAGCTCTGGTACGGCCTCCCCGAGATCGGCGAGGAGCTCCACTGCCCCCTGTGCGGGGCGAAGATGGAGGGGGAGCCGCCGCAACCCCCGGTCCGGATCTTCTTCTGCTACCAGTGCGGAACGACCTTCGACCGGTCCCGGACCACCTGGTATGGGGTCGCCCCCCAGGCACCCTGACCGGCCCACCGGCCCTCGTCCGTTGGAGGGGAAAGGATATCCCTTCCGGCCGGCCCCGGAGATGTCGGTGGTTGCCCATGACACCGTCGACCGGGGTCGATCCCCCCTTTCTGGAGCCGTTCCTCGGGATCGTCTTTGACCTGGACGGCACGCTCGTCGTCTCCCGCCATGACTTCGGCCGGATGCGCCGCGAGGTGATCCGGCTCGCCGAGCGCTACGGGGTGCCCGCGGAGCACCTCTCGCCGGAGGAGCCGCTCCACCGGATCCTCGAGCGGGCCCGGGCCGAGATGCAGGGCAGCGCCTTCCCCGCCACCCTGCTCTTCCGCTTCGAGGCCGAGTACGCCGCGCTCCTCAACTCGATCGAGCTCGAGGCCCTCCCGAGGACCCGGGCCCGGGAGGGTGCGGCCGGACTCCTCCAGGGGCTCGTGGACCGTCAGTTCCGGCTCGGGATCCTCACCCGCAGCTCGGAGGAGTTCTGTTGCAAGGCGCTGGCCCAGACCGGGCTCGCCCGATACTTCAGCCACCTGCGCACCCGCTCCTCCCCCGGACCGGCGAAGCCGTCGCCCGAATCGCTCCGGGCACTCCTCCAGGCGATGGAGGTCCCCCGGGACCGGGCGCTCTTTGTCGGGGACCAGCTGCTCGACGCCGACTGCGCCCGGGCCGCCGGGGTCCGGTTCTACGCCGTGCTTCCGCCCCCGGGCGAACCCACCGAGCTCACCGAGGACCGGTTCCGCCGGAGCGGGGCGACGGCGGTGGCCCGGGACCTGGAGGGGCTGGCCGTACAGCTGGACGTACTGCCGCCGCATTCGACCCTCCCCGCCCGCTGACCCGATCCCGGGGAGGTTCGCAGCCCCCCGACCCACGGGGGTCCATCGTCAGAGATAGTCGGCGAAGGCGTGGATCACGGCCCGTTCGGCCGTCGCCCACGCTTCGGGGATCTGGTTCCAGCCCGACCTCAGGTCCCCGGCGACATACAGGCCCGGGATCGGCGCTCCGGTTCGGGCGTCGAGCGCCCGGCCGTCCTCGTCGGTGACGACGTACCCCTCCGCGTCGAACCGGCAGCCGAGCGCCGTCGGGATCTCGCGGTGCTGGGAGTACCAGCCGAGGGCGCTGAACCCCCGGTCGTAGATCCGTTCGCCGTCGCCCTCGAATCTCAGCTCCAGCCGCTTCTCCCGGATCCCGCCGACGGACGCGATCACGGGGGTGATCCACTCGACGCCGTGCCGGGCGAGTTCGCCCTGCAGGAGTTCGGCCTCGGCCGCGGGCACGTCAACGAGCGGGGGCCGGCCGTTGGTCAGGAGATCGACGTGGGTGACGCCGAACTCGAACAGATCGAGCGCGGTACGCGCGGCGAAGGCATCGTGGCCGAAGACCCCGACGGACTTCCCCGTGAGTTCGTGGCCGTCGCACAGAAGGCAGAAGTCGACGATCCCCTGGTTGGCCCACGGGAAGAGCGGTTCGATCGCCCCGCCGATCTCCGGCATCCGGTCGACGACGCCGAGGGCCAGGACCACCGCCCGGGCCCCGACCCGGTGCGCCTGCTTGAGCCAGTGGAAGTCGACGGTGAATCCGCCCGTCGGTCGGGCGGCGACCGATTCGACCCGGGCGGGCGTGATGTAGCCCACCGCCGGCTCCTGGGCACGGACCTGCGCGATCTGCCGGTCGAGCAGGGCATGGCCCGAGATGCCCTCGGGAAACCCGGGGATGTTGGCCATGCGGGGCGCGTAGTACGAACGGCTGTACTTCGGGCCCCGGTCGAGGACGACGGCGGTCTTCCTCAGGAGGGCCGCCTTGAGGCCGGCCTGGAGGCCCGCATGGCCCCCGCCCAGGACCGCGAGGTCGTACGACTCCTGGAGGCGGGGAAAGCCGGGCATCGAGTCCGGGACGCGGGGGACGGATTTGATGGCTCCGGCCCGTACCGCGCGCGTCGATTTTTCCCACGCGACACGAAACCGTTAAACTCAACCTCCCTTCGGCCCCCCCGGGTTCTTGCGCTGTGGCGCCGTCCGAGGCTCAAGACGAGCTCGGGGGGAGCCTATTTTTGGAGGGAGGCCTGCGCTTCGACGGCCTCGGTTTCGGGGCCCGGAGCCGCCGCGTGGGGGAGGTGGTCTTCACCACCGGCATGGTCGGCTACCCGGAGTCGCTGACCGATCCCTCGTTCCGGGGCCAGATCCTCACCTTCACCTATCCGCTGCTCGGCAACTACGGGGTCCCCCCGTCCGGCCGGCGCGATCCTGACGGGCTTCCCGAGGGATTTGAGAGCGGGGAGATCCAGGTCCGGGGCCTGATCGTCCGGGGCATCACCGACCCCCACCACTGGCGCAGCGGCCAGAGCCTGCCCGACTGGCTGGCCCGGGAAGGGGTTCCCGGGATCCGGGGGATCGATACCCGCCACCTGACCGAGCACCTCCGCAATGTCGGCGTGGTCCGGGGCGTCGTGGAGGTCTATCCTCGGGACGATCGACCGTCCGACGAGGAGCTCGCGAAGCGCCTCGCGGCCGCCCGGCGCTACGAGGAGGAACGGTTCATGCCGGAGGTCTCGCCGAAAGCCCCCACGCTGGTCGACCGACCGGGCGCGCCCCTGGTCGCCGTGCTGGACTGCGGCGTCAAGGCGAGCATCCTTCGGGCCCTCCTGGACCGGGGCGCCGCCGTCCTGAGGCTCCCGTACGACGCGACCGTTCCGGACCGCTGGGAGGGACGACGGATCGACGGGCTCCTGGTCGGCAACGGCCCGGGCGATCCCGCACTCCTCGCGCCGACCGTCGAGGAGCTCCGCCGACCGTCGACCCGCGCGCTCCCGACCCTCGGCATCTGTCTCGGCCACCAGCTGCTGGCGCTCTCCCGGGGCGGCACCACCTTCAAGCTCAAGTTCGGCCACCGGGGGCAGAACAAGACGGTCCTCTTCCCGGACGGCCGGGCCCTGATCGTCAGCGAGAACCACGGCTACGCGGTCGATCCGGCCTCGCTCGGCCCGACCGGGCTGAGAACCTGGGCGACCAACCCCGACGACGGGACCGTCGAGGGGCTTCGGGACCGTTCGGGGCGGCTCCTCGCCCTCCAGGGCCACCCCGAGGGCCACCCGGGACCCCAGGAGGCCGGCTTCGTCTTCGACCTCTTCCTCAGCAAGGTCCGGAGGCGGGCATGACCCCGACGAAGTACTCGAAGGTCCTCCTCCTCGGTTCGGGGGCGCTCAAGATCGGGGAGGCCGGGGAGTTCGACTACTCCGGCAGCCAGTGCCTCAAGGCGCTCGAAGAGGAAGGCATCTACACGGTCGTCGTCAACCCGAACATCGCAACCCTCCAGACCGATCCCCCGAAGCGGGGACGGGTCTACTTCTCCCCGCTGGTCCCCTCCTTCATCGCCCCGATCCTCGAGGCCGAGCGGCCCGAGGGCATCCTGCTGAGCTTCGGGGGCCAGACCGCGCTCAACTGCGGCATCGGGCTCGCCGACCGGGGCCTCCTGGGCCGCGGCCGGATCAAGGTCCTCGGGACCCCGCTTCGGGGCATCCGGGCGACCGAGGACCGGGCGAAGTTCGTTGACCTCATGCGGCAGGCCCGGGTCCCGACCCTCCCCAGCCGGGCCGTCTACTCCGTCGAGGAGGCCGAGGAGGCCGGCCGGGAGTTCGGCTATCCCATGATGGTCCGGGTCGCCTTCACCCTCGGAGGCAAGGGGGGCGGAATCGCCCGGACGCCGGAGGATCTCGCCGAGGTCGTCGGCCGGGGGCTTCGGGCGAGCCCGGTCGGCCAGGTCCTGCTGGAGCGGTACGTCGGGGCGTTCAAGCAGCTCGAGTACGAAGTGGTCCGCGACCGGAAGGGGAACGTCCTCACCGTCTGCAACATGGAGAATGTCCTCTCCATGCGGGTCCACACGGGCGACAACATCGTCATCGCCCCGAGCCAGACGCTCAACGACGACGAGTACCAGATGCTCCGCCAGGCGGCGTTGCGCGCGGTCGCGGCGACCGGCGTGGTCGGGGAATGCAACATCCAGTTCTGCCTGGACCCGACCAGCCGGGAGTACTACGCGATCGAGATCAATGCCCGGCTGAGCCGCTCGAGCGCGCTCGCGAGCAAGGCGACCGGCTACCCGCTTGCGTACGTCGCGGCGAAGCTGGCCCTCGGCTACACCCTACCGGAGCTCCCCAACCGGGTCACCGGGGCGACCACGGCCTGCTTCGAGCCGGCGCTCGACTACGTGGTCGTGAAGCTCCCCCGCTGGGACCTCGACAAGTTCGAACGGGCCGACCGGAAGCTCGGCCCGTCGATGAAGAGCGTCGGCGAGGTCATGGGCGTCGGCGCCTCGTTCCCCGAGGCCCTCCTCAAGGCGTACCGGATGAGCGATCCCCGGGCCGAACTCCTCCCGCCCTCCGAAATCCGGCCCCCGGCGGAGATCCGGGCCGACCTCGCCGGCCCGACGCCCGACATCCTCTACCGGGTCCTTGAGGCCCTGCGGGCCGGGATCGATCCCGAGGAGATCGCCCGGATCACCTACATCGACCGCTGGTTCATCGACGAACTGCACCGGGTCGAGCGGATGCAGCGCCGGCTTTCGGAGGGGCCGGCGGCGCTCTCCCCCGAGCGGTTCCGGGAGGCGAAGGAGCTCGGGTTCTCCGACCGGGGCATCGCCCGGGCGATCCGGCTCGACGAGGAGGAGGTCCGGCGCCGCCGGCTCGCCCTCGGGCTGCGCCCGCGCATCCGCATGATCGACACCCTCGCGGGGGAATGGCCGTCGAAGACCAACTACCTCTACGTGACCTACCGGGCCGACGCCGACGACGTCGCTCCGGTCGCCCCCGGCTCGGTCCTGGTGCTCGGGGCCGGCCCGTACCGGATCGGATCGAGCGTCGAGTTCGACTGGTCGACGATGAACCTGGTCGACAGCCTCCGGGCCGAGGGGGTGCCGAAGGTCGCGGTGCTCAACTCCAACCCGGAGACGGTCTCGACGGATTACGACCGCTCCGACCGGCTCTACTTCGAGGAGATCACCCTCGAGCGGGTCCGGGACATCTTCGAGTTCGAACGGTTCTCGGGCGTGGTCACCAGCGTCGGGAGCCAGGTCGCCCAGAACCTGACGCCGCTCCTCGACGCCTGCCACATCCCGATCCTGGGCACCGCCTCCGCGTCGATCGACACGGCCGAGGACCGCGCCCAGTTCGCCCGGCTCCTCGAGGAACTGGCGATCCCCCAGCCCGCCTGGCGGGCGTTCACGACCGTGGAACAGGCGAGCGAATTCGCCGATCTTGTCGGCTACCCGGTCCTGGTCCGGCCCTCCTACGTGCTGAGCGGACAGGCGATGCGGGTCATCTCGGCCCGCACCGACCTCGCCCGGTTCCTCCAGGACGCCGCCCGGGTCTCGCCCCAGCACCCGGTGGTGATCACCAAGTTCGTCGAGGGGGCCGACGAGGTCGAGCTCGACGCGATCTCCGACGGGGAGCGGATCCTGGTCGGCGGGATCCTCGAGCACGTCGAGCGGGCCGGGGTCCATTCGGGCGACGCGATCTTCTGCCTGCCCCCCCGGCACACGCCGCCCGAGGTCCAGGCGAAGCTGGTCGATGCGGCCGAGCGGATCGCCCGGCGGCTCAAGATCCGCGGCCCCTTCAACGTCCAGTTCCTGGTCCGGGACGGCCAGTACCAGATCATCGAGGTCAACCTGCGGGCGAGCCGGTCGCTGCCGTTCCTCACGAAGGCGACCCAGGTCCCGCTGCTCCGGGAGGCGGCCCGGGCGATGCTCGGCCGGCCGATCACCCGGGACGGGCTGGCCCCGCTGCCCCCGCACCGTTGGGGGGTCAAGGTGCCGCAGTTCTCCTTCCTCCAGCTCTCCGGCTCCGATCCCCTGCTCGGCGTCGAGATGCAGTCGACCGGCGAAGTCGCCTGCTTCGGCCCGACCTTCAGCGATGCGCTCGTGAAGGCGCTGGTCGCGACCGGCGTCCCCATCGCGCCCCGGCACGGGACCGCCTTCGTGAGCGTGGGCGGCGTCCGGCTCAAGGAGGACCTCCTCCCCGTCGCCCGCCGGATCCGGGAGTACGGCATGCGGCTCACCGCGACCGAGGACACGGCCGCCTATCTGCAGCAGCACGGGATCCGGCATGTGCGGATCCTCCACAAGGTGAGCGAACCGGACCGCCAGCCCAACGTGCTCACCGCGCTCGACCGGGGGCAGATCGACCTGCTCCTCAACGTCCCCTCGAGCCTGACCCAGTCGAAGTTCGAGCGGATGCTCGAGGACGAGTACATCCTGCGCCGGCGATGCGTCGAGCTCGGGATCCCGCTGTTCACCTCCCTCGAGGCGTTCGGCGCCTACGTCGACGGGATCCGGTGGCTCGACAGCCACCCGGTCACGGTCGAAGCGCTCTACGGCAGCGA
>JAJYWS010000028.1 GCA_021791335.1 Thermoplasmata archaeon | reverse complement strand
CCGCCTCGACCTCCGTCGCCGCGTCGGTCGAGTCGGTGAGCTCCTTGAGCCGAAGGAGGTGGCGGGTCCGCTTTCGGCGCAGCTGGAACAGCCGCTCGAACTCGGCCTGGTGCCGACTGTCCAATCGGTGGTAGGCCTCGAGGGTCAGCAGGGTCGGGTTGCCCTCCCGCAGATCGGTGTAGAGGGGCTTCCCGGTGAGGTCCGGATCCCCATGGACGTCCAGCAGATCGTCCCGGATCTGGAAGGCGATGCCGAGCGATCGGCCGTAGGCGATCGCGTCGTCGACGATCGCCGGCGGGGATCCGGCGATCTCCGCCACGCTGCCGAGGGCCGAGGCAATCAGGGCGGCCGTCTTCCGTTCGATCACCCTCAGGTAGTGCTCCCGTCCCCGGGAGAGGTCGAACTGGGCCGAATCCTGCAGGACTTCCCCCTCGACCAGATCGGCGCACGCCTCGGCACTGCGCAGGATGATGGTCCGGGAGTATTCCGCGGCCAGCTGGAACGCCCGGACGAACAGATAGTCCCCGGTCACGATCGACAGCGGGACCCCGAAGGCCCGCGGCATCGACGGCTGGCCCCGGCGGGTCTCCGCGTGGTCGATGACGTCGTCGTGGACGAGGGTGGCGGTATGGATGAGCTGCGAGGCGGCGCAGAGCGAGCGGATCGGGGCGGTCGACTCCTGGCCGAGGGCCCGGAACGTCGCGGCCATGAGCAGGGGCCGGATCCGCTTGCCGCCCGTGGAACAGGCGTAGCGGGCCGCCTCGGTGAGATGGGAGTACTTCGATCCGAGAACCTCCTGGAGCCGCCAGTCGATCTCGGTCAGATCCTGGACCAGCACCGGCAGCAGCCCCGAAAGCGCCCGGGCCTCCTCCCGGTCGATCCTCGGGCCGACGATCGATTCCAGCGGAAGCTCGATCGGGGCGGAGGGCGGGGACGGGGCGGGGGCGGTCATGGACTCCTCCATCGTCGGACCGGCCAACGCATCCGCATCATGGCATCGAGACCCTTCGCACCGATATAGCGCATACCGAGGGCCAGCAAAGGATCGCGGGAGGCCCACCGGTCCCCGAACCGCTTGACGTCGTACCCCCGCGAGAGGACCGGGGCGAGGACCGGCTTCCAGGCCCGGTCGTAGTCGGAGAGCGGGGCCCCGTCCCGGAGGTGGGCGACCGCCGCCTGGCCGGCCAGCCAGCCGCTCAGCATCGCGGTGGGGATGCCGCCGCCGTTGGTGGCCATGACCAGGTTCGCCGCGTCCCCGGCCAGGAGCGTCGTGCCCGAGACGAGGGTCTCCGGGGGGGGCCCGATCGGCACCCACCAATGGGTCCGGTCGTGGACGGGGGGTAGTCCCTGACCGGCGACGAACCGGTCGAGCAGCCGGTCCAGCCCGATGCCCGGGGGGAGGTGGGTGACGCCGATCCCGACGTTCGCATCGTCGTGTCGGGGAAACGCCCACGCATATCCGCCGGGGGCCACCCGGCCAAAGTACAGATCGATCTCATCGTCCCAGGCCCGATCGACCGTGGCGGTCACCATCCGGTACATCTCCCGCTCGATCCGCAAGCCCGCCGACCGGGCGACGGTCGAGACCGGACCGTCGGCGCCGATGATGACGCGGGCCTCCACCGACTCCCCCCGGGCGAATCGGGCCGTCCCCTCTCGGACGGAGGTCACCCCCGCGGGAAACCGCAGCTCCGCGCCGTCGCCCTCCGCCGCGAGGGCCAGCGCCTTGTCGAACGCCCGTCGGGAGAGGATACAACCGGCCAGCGGAAACCGGTAGCGACGGCCGAACGGGGAGACGCAGACCATCGACCGGGTGGTCCTCAGCGCGGTCCCCTCGGGGATGGTATAGGCATCCCGGATGAGGGCGGGGACCGGAAAGAGCGTCACGAGCTCCTCGGGGGTGGGGACGAACTCCCCGCACTGGACCGGATGGCCGAGCTCCTCCCGACGGTCGATCAGCAGGGTCCGCAGCCCGCCCTGGGCGGCGGCGCTGGCCGCCCGCGCGCCCGCCGGACCGGCGCCGACCACGAGGACGTCATACCGCTCCATCGGCCTAGGGGCCGACGAGGACGAAGTGCTGGGCCGCCGATTGGACGACCCCCAGCACCGGCTGGGGATCGATCCCGAAGAAGATCACCAACACCGCGACCAGGCCGATGGCGACCGCCCGTCCGTAGCCGAGCCCTTCGAACGCCAGGCCGGGCGCTTCGGGCCGGGAGGGGGGCGCGGAGGGATCGGGGGCGTCCAGGAACATGACCTTGATGACGCGGGCGTAGTAGAAGACCGAGGCGGCGCTGTTGAGCACCCCGGCGATGGCCAGCCACACGAAGTAGCCTTCCGCCTGGATCGCGGAACTGAACAGCACGAACTTGGAGACGAACCCCACCGTCAGGGGGATCCCGGCGAGACCGAGGAGCATGAACGAGAAGGCGACGCCGAGGTAGGGCCGTCGCAGGCCGAGCCCCCGCCAATCGTCAATGCGGGCTCCGACCCCCAGGGCGGCGACCGCGGCCACCACCAGGAAGGCCCCGGTCGTCAGGATCACGTGCGCGAAGATCTGAAGGGTGGCGCCCGCCACCGCCGGAGCCGTGGCGACCGTGATCCCGATCAGCATGTAGCCGGCCTGGCTGATCGAGGAGTAGGCGAGCATCCGCTTGATCTCCTTCTGCTGGAGCGCGAGGAGGTTTCCCACGGTCATGGTCACGACGGCGAGCACCGCGAGCAGGACCTGCAGCAGGGGTCCGATCTCCACCCCGGGGCCGCCCAACGGGTTGAAGGAGGCCCCCCAGCGCGCAAGGAGGATCGGCCCGATGAAGACCAGGAAGAACGCAAACAATCCGATCTTCTTCGTGCCGCCCGCCAGGAACGCCGAGACATCGTGCGGAGCCCCGTCGTACACATCGACCGCCCAGGCATGGAACGGCACCAAGGTCACCTTGAAGGCGAGGCCCGCCACGAGGAGCCCGTAGCCGAGCAGGACCAGGGTCGGGGTCCCGACCGCCGATCCCTCGATGGCGTAGAGGTTGGTGGTTCCGAACGCCCCGAAGAGGAGGGCGACGCCGAAGAGCGAGAGGACCGTCGACAGCGCCCCGATGATGTAGAACTTCATGGCGGCCTCGACCGACCGGGCGTCCCGCCGGGTGTAGGCCACCAGGAGGTAGGTCGAGATGCTGACCACCTCGATCGCCAAGACCAGGAACAGCAGGTCGGAGGCCACACCGACCAGCATCATACCGAGGGTGGCGAGCAACAGCAGTCCGAAGAAGACGGCACTGCCCCGCTCCTTGGAGGGCCGGCTCATCGATCCCAGACTCACCAACAGCGCCGAGAGCAGGAAGAAGGCCTGGAAGACCAGCCCCAGGGAAGTGAACGAGTAGAGGGGGGCCGAACTGGGCGTCACGATGGAGTCGATCTGGCCCGCGGGAATCAGGGCAAGGCCCGCGAACGGCGCCACCCCGAGGTCGGCGAGGACCAGGAGCAGGCCCACGGCGGTGACCGCCACGGCGATCGCGCCGTTCAGCTCCACCCTTCGGACCTCGAGCACGTCGAGCAGGAAGACCAGGAGCGCCCCCGCCAGCAGGAGGAGTTCCGGCAGGAACGGTCCGACGAACGCCCCGAATGCGCCCCAGTCGGACACGCTAGAACCCCCGGATCGGCGACTGGGTGATCAGGTTCACCAAAAGGGCGGGCAGGATGCCGAACAGCACGATCGCGGCGACCAGGATCCCCATGCCGATCCGCTCGGCGAGCGGGAGGTCATGGACCTTCAGCGGAATCCCCTTGGTCGGACCGAAGAGCATCCTTTGCATCATCCACAGGTAGAACGCCGCCGTGACGACCAGGATGCCCAGTGGGATCAGCACCCAGTAGCCGATCGCCACCCACGTCGCCAGGAAGGCGGAAAACTCGGCCGGGAACCCGATGAGCGCCGGAAGCCCCAGCGAGGCGAGCGAACCGATCATAATCATCGTCGCCAGGACCGGCGTCACGGCCGCCAGGCCCCCGAGGCTCGCGATGTCCCGCGTCCCGTAGGTGTGGTGCACGCTCCCCGAGACCATGAAGAGGAGGCCGCTCACCACCCCGTGGGCGAACATGAGGAAGACCGCCGCCATGAGCCCCAAGGAGGAGTCGACGGCGATCGCCAGAAGGACAATCCCCATGTGGTTGATCGAGGAGTAGGCCACCATCCGCTTGAGGTCCCTCTGGCTCAGGGCGACCACCGATCCCCAGGCGATCGAGACGAAGGCGATGAAGTAGACCAGCGGATCCATGTGGAGGAATCCCGACGGCAGCACCAGTACCGCCCAGCGGATCAACCCGTAGCCGCCCAGCTTGAGCAGAAGCCCGGCGAGGAGCACCGAGCCCCCGGTCGGGGCCTCGACATGCGCGTCCGGTAGCCAGGTGTGGAACGGCACGATCGGGAACTTGACCCCGAATCCGAAGAGGAGCGCGACAAAGACGAGCGACTGCTGAACCACCGAAAGGTTGGGGGCCGCGGCATAGATCGCCGCGTAGTCGAAGGAGCCCGCGCCCGAGTAGAAGGCCATCACCAGAAGGCCGACCAGGACCACGACCGAGGCCACATGGGTGTAGATGAAGAACTTGATCGCGGCGTACCGACGACGGGGACCGCCCCAATAGCCGATGATGAAGAACATCGGCACCAGGACCGCTTCCCAGAAGAGGAAGAAGAGCAGGATGTCCATCGACACGAACACGCCCACCGACCCGAGACCGGTCAGGAGCAGGAGGCCGAACCAGGGACCGGGCCGCTTCGACTCGGTCCAGCTGTAGACGACGGTCGCGAGCTGGAGGATTCCGGTCAGCAGGATGAGGGCGAGCGAAAGGCCGTCGACGGCCACCGAGTAGTTGATGTGGAGCCAGGAGAGGGAGATCCAGGCGTAGCTCTCGGCATCGCCGGTGGGCACGGCCCCGATCAGGGGACCGGGCGCGGCGAAGAAGAGCATCATCATGACGCCGATCTCCAGCAGGAAGACGAGCGTCGTGACCAAGGCCGCCCAGCGGGCGTACCGGCCCGAGGCGAACGTGACGACCGTCCCGACCGCAAGCGAGGCGAGCGTGACCGAAATGATGGGGAACGCCATGCTATCCGCCTCCGACCCGGTTCACGAGGTAAGGACCGACCAGCAGCAGGAGCACGAAGACCGCCAGGAGGCCGCCGACCACATACGCGGCGTAGTCGGAAACCACCCCGGACTGGATCCGCCGCATCCGCTCCGAGATCCGCGAAAAGAGCTGCTCGATGCCCCGGACCGTCCCGTCCATCACGAACTGGTCGACAAAATCGGCCGCCCGGGCCACGCTGTAAACCGCCTTCGCCCCGACCGCGTCGTAGGCCACCTTGAAGTAGTAGCGGTTCACCAGGACCTTCCGGGCCGAACTCCAGACCGAGCCCTCCGGGAGCTGGAACACTCGGCCGTTGCCCCACAGGAGCCAGGCGGTGAGGATACCGGCGCCGCCCAGACCGACCCCCAGGACCGAGAGCAGGATATCGGTCGTACCGTAGGTCGGAGGAATCCCCAGCGCGGTGACCCCGCCGGGCAGCAGGAAGAGGTTCGCAAAGCCGGGAATGAAGATGAGGAGACCGGCCCCGACGGCGAATCCGGAGAGGACGATGAGCGGCACCTGCATCACCCAGGGTCCCTCATGGGGGGTCGGGAGGGTGGGGTCCCGGATCCGGTCCCCCGAGAAGGTGAGGAACCAGACCCGGAAGATGTAGTAGCCGGTCAGGAAGACCGCGGCCATCGCCATCAGGAGGAACGGCCAGTACTCCGGGTGGCTCCCGGTGACCGAATAGACGGACGAGAGGATGTCGTCCTTGCTCCAGAACCCGGCGAAGGGCGGGATGCCGGCCAGAGCGAGCCCGCCGATCGCGAACGCGGCCCCGGTGACGCGAAGGTGCCGTTTCAGGCCCCCCATCTTGAAGAGATCCTGGGTGCCGATCGCGTGGATCACCGAGCCGGCCGCCAGGAAGAGGAGCGCCTTGAAGAACGCGTGGGTGAAGAGGTGGTACAGACCCACCATCGCAAAGCCCGCGCCCACGGCGAGGACCATGTACCCGAGTTGGCTGATGGTCGAATAGGCGATCACCCGCTTGATGTCCGTATTGACGACCGCCATGGTGGCGGCAAACAGCGTCGTGAAACCCCCGATCGCCACGATGGCGAACTGGTCGGTGGGGGTGAAGCCCAGGAAAATGCTGGTCATCGCCAACAGGTACACCCCCGCCGCGACCATCGTGGCCGCATGGATCAGCGCGGAGACGGTGGTCGGGCCCTCCATCGCATCGGGCAGCCAGACATGGAGCGGGAACTGGGCGCTCTTCCCGGCGGCCCCCGCGAGGATGCAGAGCCCGGCGATGGTGAGGAGCGGGGTGTTGGCGCCCAGGCTGCCGGCGAGGAACGGCAGGTTGCCGTAGGCGAAGAGGAAGCCCGAGGACGCCCAGTGGAGCCCCGCCGGTCCGTCGGAGGCGTAGACGTAGAAGAAGATGAAGATCCCGAGCAGGAACAAGATATCGCCGATCCGGGTGATCAGGAACGCCTCCTTCGCCGCGCTCGCGGCGCTCGGCTTCTCGTAGAAGAAGCCGATCAGGAAGTACGAGCAGACTCCGACCAGCTCCCAGAAGAGGAAGAACTCGAGCAGGTTGTTCGAGAGCACCAACCCGATCATCGCGGTCAGGAAGAGCGAGAGCTCCGCGTAGTACCGGGAGAGCCCGTGCTCGTGGTGCATGTAGCCGATGGAGTAGAGCAGGACGAGGAAGCCGACCACCGTGACGACGATCAGCATCAAGGAGGAGAGCGGGTCCACGAGGGTCCCGATGACGAGCGAAAAGCCGTACGGGAAGGTGGGATTCGCCGGCAGGGAAAGCCAGGTGTAGGACAGGCTCGTGTAGGTGTCCGGCGACGCCATCTCCCCGAGGGCGATCAGGACCGCCAGGACCATCGAAACGAACGCGGCGCCGACCGCAATCCAGCCCCCGTGCTCGAGCCGGCGCAGCCGGTCCCCGAAGAGTCCGATGACGATGAAGGCCAGCGCGGGCAGCAGCGGGACCAGGAAGGCCCATCCGAACAGCGATGCGAGGATGCCCGACACGAGTTGTTCCCCCTAGAGTTGGAGCGTAGTGGCTTCGGCGACGTTCGTCGTGCCCCGGATCCGGTGCAGCGCCAGGACGATGGCGAGGCCGACCGCGACCTCGGTGGCGGCCAGCCCGATCACGACCACGGCGATCGCCTGACCGGTCAGCGGGTGGCAGGTGGCGGCGGTGACGCACTGGGGAAACGCCGCAAAGTACACGAACGTGAGGATCGCCGCGTTCATCCCGATCTCGAGCGCAATCAGGAGGAGGATGAAGTTGCGGCGGGTCAGGATCCCGAAGATGGAAATGGCCACGAGCCCCGAGGCGAGGGCGACGAGGTCGCCGACCGGCAGCGTCGTCATTCGCGCCCCTCCCGCACCAGGTAGATCGCCCCGGCGAGCGCCGCGAGCATCACGAGGCCGAGCAGGAGCAGATAGGGGGCCTCGGTGTTGAAGAGCAGGGTCGACAGCGCGGTGACGGAGTAGCTGGCCGCGGGGACCGCCGACCCCGGGAGCTGCCCGAGGGCCCCGATGAGGAACACGAACGTCACGACCGCGAGGGCGATGGGCAGCGCCCCCACCCCGGTGGCGGCGTCCCGGGAGAAGATCCGCTTCCGGGTGACCATGATCCCGAAGAGCAGCAGGATGGTCACGGCACCGGCGTAGACCCCCAGCTGGAGCACCCCCAGGAACGGCGCCTCGAGGAGGAAGTAGATCGCCGACAGGTCGACGAAGAAGATGCCGATCCAGAGGATGGTGTGCACCAGCTCCCGGACGAGCAGGGCGAGCAGGCCGGTCGCGACCGCGATGACCGCCAGGGCGAAGAACGCCAGTTCGGTCAGGCTCACGTGCGAGTCCCCCAGAACAGGCACTCCTTCGGACACACGCTGATGCAGGTACCGCACCGGACGCAGTCGGAATCGTTGACGACCGGCTCCTTCCAGATGCGGCGGGGCAACTTCGCTCCCGCCGGGGCCTCGGGCTTGGGGATATCCATCATCGTGATGCACTGGGTCGGGCAGTCCCGGGCACAGGCATTGCAGCCGATGCAAAGCGGGGCATCCAACAGGATGGCATCCTCGTTCGCCGGTCGCTCGAGCCGGATCGGATTCATCGGGAGCTTCCGCTCGAAGACCTCGAACAGCTTCTGGGGCGAGTACACCATCTCCGAGCGCTTCGTGACCGAGAGCTCGTAGCGGGTCGTCATCGACAGGCACCCCTCCGGGCAGGCGTCGGAGCAGAACCCGCAGTAGCTGCACTTGCCGTAGTCGATCTGAGGGCACTTCTTCGGGTGCTTCGGGTTCCCGCCCGGCACCGCCACCATCTCGATGCACAGGTCGGGGCAGGAAAACGAGCAGAGGTTGCAGCTGATGCAGGTGGCGATGTTGAGGGCATGCACGCCCCGGTAGTTGTCCCACACCGCGCCGACCCCGATCGGCTTACCCGCCGCGACCTGGACCTCCTCCCGGAACTTGGGGTCCTCGAGCCGTTCGAACGGGTAGACGATCGTGGAGGGGCGGATGAGGCTCTTCAGGAACTGGCGGGCCGCGGTCGCCATCGGCCGGGCGACCCACAGGACCGGATTGTCGTTGCCCGAAGTTTCCGGAGTCAGGACCTCTTCCGTCATCGTATCCTCCTAGATTCCCAGATTCGGGAGGCACCCGAAGACCGGCAGGCATTTCACCATGACCACCCCGGCGGCCAGGACCACCGAGAGCAGCGCGAGCGGGATCATCCGGTTCCAGCCCACCCTTAGCAGTTGATCGGTGCGCACCCGGGGGAGCGCCGCGCGGATCCAGACGAACACCGCGAAGACGATGTAGACCTTGACCATGAACCAGACGATGCCGGCGAGCGGGAAGGAGGTCGCGGCCGAGGGGACCCACCCCGGCATGGTCCATCCCCCGAGGAAGAGCAGGACCACCAGGAAGCTCCCGACCAGCGCCCGGACGTAATCGGAGAGCATGAAGAAGGCGAACAGCATCCCCCCGTACTCGGTGTTCCAGCCTTCCACCAGTTCCGCCTCGGCCTCGGGCAGATCGAAGGGAATCCGCTCCATCTCCGCCAGCATCGCGGCGACGAAGACGATCAGGGCGAGGAAGAGCGGCCCCCAGTACCAGTAGTTCTGCTGCTGGGCGACGATGGTGTTGAGGTCAAAGCTGCCCGAGACCACCACCACCGCCACGACCGAGAGCAGGAGCGGCACCTCGTAGGCAATCATCTGGGCCGCCGAGCGCATCCCGCCCATCAGCGAGTACTTGTTGTTGCTCGACCAGGCGCTGATGAAGATGAAGAGCGGGGCGAACGAGAAGACCACCAGGGCCAGCAGGAGGCTCAGGGGCAGGACCCCGCTGTTCCAGCCGGTCGAGACCGGTAGGATGCCGAACAGGATGAGGGAGGTGACCATGTACGCCGTCGGTCCGAGGTAGAATCCCAGGCCATCGGCCTCCTCGGGCCGGAAGGTGTTCTTGCGCATCAGCTTGAGGCCGTCGGCGAAATTCTGGAGCAGGCCGGCGAACCCGACGTGCATCGCACCGCGGCGGTCCATGAAGCGGCCGAGCAGTTTGCGCTCGAACCAGATCAGGACGATCGTGTTGAGCATGCTGGCGATGAGCAGGATGGCCGCAAACACGATCACCCCGAGCGCGGTGATGAGGCCGGCGTTGGTGATCCACCGGGAGAGGGGAGCCGGCAGGACCGATCCGATCGCCGTCAGGACCAGCGCGACCAGGTCGTGCGCCACCGAGTAGAGACTGACCGTCATTCGGGCCCCCTAACGGTCGGACTCCCCGACGCAGACATCGACGCTGCCCATGATCGGCGGAATGTCGGCCACATGGTAGCCGACCAGGTACTTTCGGGCCGCGCTCAGGTTGACGTAGACCGGCGAACGGAACTTGACCCGGTACGGATGCTCGCCCCCCTCGTTGACGACGTACACCGCCGCCTCCCCGTGCGGCTCCTCGATGGCGGCGAATCCCACGCCCTTCGGGTACTCCCGCTTGAGCAGGTAGCCCTCCCGCCCGATGGGGGCGTACGGGGCCCCGAGCCATCGGGGCAGGTTCTCGGCCATCACCGGGCCGGGGTTCCGGTCGAGCCAGTCCAGGACCTGGCGGAGGATGCGCACCGACTGGCGCATCTCCTCCATCCGGACCAGGTAACGCCCGGTGACGTCGGCCGTCGTGGCGCGCGCCACGTCGAAGTCGACCCGGCCGTAGACCGAGTAGGGCCGGTCCTTGCGCAGGTCGCGGGCGACCCCCGCCGAGCGGAGCATCGGGCCGGTCACCCCGAAATCGATGCAATCCTGGGCCGACAGGACCCCGAGCCCGTCGCACCGGCGCCGGAAGATGTCGGAGCCCATGCAGAGCTGGTCGTACTCCTTGAACCGTTCCATCAGCCAGTCGAGCACCTTGCGGGCCCGGTCGGAGAACCCATGGGGGAGATCGTTGCGGACCCCGCCGACGCGCATGTACTCGTAGGTCATGCGGGCCCCGGTGTAGCTCTGGAAGAGGTCGAGGAGGAGGTCCCGGTCCCGCATCCCGTAGAGGAACGGACTCATGAGCCCGAGATCCTGGACGAACGCGGCGTACCACATGATGTGGGAGGCGATGCGCTGGAACTCCTCCGACATCGTCCGGATGTACTCGGCCCGCTCGGGCGGCGTGATATGGAGCGCCTTCTCCGCCCCCAGGATGTAGAGGTGCTCCCACGCCATGCCCGCAACGTAGCAGGTCCGGTCCATCAGCGTCACGACCTCGTTGTAGTGCCGGTCCTCGCTGATCTTCTCGATCCCCCGATGGAGGTAGCCCATCTCGGGATCGACATCCAGGATGAGCTCGCCGTCGATCCGGACCCGCAGGTTCCACAGCCCATGGGTCATGGGGTGCTGCGGCCCCATGTTGATCCACATCTCAGACATGGCGCACCTTGACCTCGAGGTCCTCGGGCTCGTGGAGCTTGAAGGAACGGAGCAGGGGGTGGAACTCGTAGCCGTCCGGCATCAAAAGGTGGCGAAGATCCGGATGCCCGTCGAAATGGATGTCGACCATTTCCCAGGCCTCCCGCTCGTGCCAGTTGGCGCTCGGCCAGACCTTGGTCGCGGTGGCGATCGAAGGGTGGTCGGCGGGAAGGTCGGTCGAGAGGAACAGGTACGACTTCCGCTCGTCCGACCAGAGCGTGTAGATGACCTCGCGATGGTCGACCCAGTCAATGCCACCCACCAGGGTCAGGTGGTGAAACCCGGCGTCATGGACCGCCCGGAAGACCCGCTCGGCATCGGCGGCCCGGAACCGCAGGCGCCCGGACGTGCCTTCCAGCGGTTCCAGGGCGATCAACGAGTTCCCGAGGAGCTCGGGCCACTGCACGGACGACGCAGGCGCGGCGGTCATCGAGGGGGCTCACTCCTTCCTCAGTCGGATCAGGTCTTCCAGCCGCAGAATCCCGTCCAGCATCGCCTCCGGGCGCGGCGGGCAGCCGGCGATGTAGACGTCGACCGGGACGAGCTTATCGACCCCCGGTACGACCGAATAGGCGGTACGGAACGGACCGCCGCCGGTCGCGCAGTTGCCCATGGCAATGACCCACTTCGGTTCGGGCATCTGCTCGTAGAGCGTGATGAGCTTGTGCGCCACCTTCCAGGTGACCGTCCCGTTGACGATCATGAGATCGCACTGGCGGGGGGAGGACCGGGGCACGACCCCGAACCGTTCGGCGTCCCAACGGGCCCCGAACGCCGCTGCAAACTCGATGGCGCAACAGGCCAGCCCCCAGTGCAACGGGAAGAGGGAGTTTCGACCGGCCCAGTTGAAGACCGGGCGGATGAGCTTCGACTGGCCCTGCTCGGCAATCATCGACGACAGGGCCTCCTTCGCCGCCGGGATAAACTCCCGGGAGCGGAGCGCTTCGATCTCGACGAACGGGACCGCCGCGTCCCCCGCCATGGGGAGCTCCCCCCGAACGGCCTTGGACTCGGGTGGGGCACTCATACGACCCAGCGCTTCTCCCCGCTCAACGCGTAGTAGATGCCCGCCAGGGCGAGCGCAGTGAAGGCAAAGGCGATGAACGCCGGATACCAGGCCGAGTTCGGGCCACGGAAGTTGAGCCCCCAGAGGGCCAGGAGGAACCCCAGCACATCGACCGCGACGAACACGATAGCGAAGGTGTAGTGCTGGGTGGGAAAGTCGATCTGCGCCTCGCCTTCGGCTTCCTCGCCGCACTCATAGGTGGTGCGCTGGAGGTAACTCTTCCGGCGGGGCGCGCCGAGCATCCGGTTGGCGACGATCGACCCGCCACCAAAGGCGGCCGCGATCGCGGCGAACACCAGAAACGTCTCGATTCCTGCGCTCATGACCCCCCGCCGTCCCTTCGCCGGTGGCGCGAGCGAAAGTGCTTATTTAACGCCTGAGGGAACGAACGGGCCGATGGGCCGCGGGATGTCGTGGCCCGACACCCCCGGTGCTCGGAAGGCTTGGGGGGGACCGTTCGATCGCTCGTTGGGCCTGCGTACCTTGTTCCGCCTCAACTCAGGGCGAGGGGAACCGAGGGCGTCTCTTTTCGATAAAGGCCCGGATCCCCTCCGGAAGCTCCGGCCCGCGGGCCGCCTCCACGGCGGACCTCCGCTCGAGCACCATCTGCGTGTCCAGACTCTCCGAGAACGCGGAGAGCATCAACTGCTTCAGGATGCCATACTCCCGGGTCGGCCCTTCCGAGAGCTCCCGCGCCCGATCGAGGGCACGGACCGTCAGCTCCTCGGCGGGGCAGATCTCGTGCACCAACCCGAGGTCCCGGGCCGATTCGGCGGACAGTCGGGCGTTCCGGAAGAGGAGCTCCTGGGCGCCTCCGATTCCCAGGTAGTGGGGCAGCAGGTAGGTGAGGCCTCCATCGGGGACCGCCCCGAGCTGCGGGAACGCCGGAACGAGGAGGGCCTTTGGGCTCGCGATCCGCCAGTCGCACGCGAGCGCCAGCGAGAGCCCTCCCCCGGCGGCCACACCGGGCAGGGCCGCCACGACCGGTTTCGGCATGTTCATGATGGTGCGGACCGATAGTTCCTGCTCTCCGGTAAGCTCGTGGAAGAGCCGGTCCAGGGTTCCCTCGGCCCGGTGCTCCTCCATGACGGCCACATCCCCGCCGGCACAGAAGGCCGAGCCGGCCCCGGTCAGCAGCACGCAGCGCACCGAGCGGTCCAATGCGGCCGCCTCCAACTCGAGCCGAAGCCGTCGAAAGGACGGTACGTCGAGGGCGTTGAGCCTCTGGGGTCGGTGAATGGTCAGGGTGAGAACCGACCCGCTTCGCTGGAGACGTACGGGGGCTTCCGGAAGGTCGGAAGCCCCGGGGGCAGATTCGGGCGTCAAGGGGGGGGCGGGGTCGCAGTCGGCTTGCGGGCCGGGGTCGCCGGGGCCCCCGGGGGCGGGGCGGGCGCAACGGCGGCCTTGGCCGCCCCCGAAGGCCCGGTCGGGGCCGGGGGGGCAGGGGCCAGCTCATCGGCCGGAGGCAGATCCGGACCCGTCACCGCCTTAGCGACGCGGTCGGTGTAGGGCTGGGCCATCGAGGTCGACTCGTCGGACTCGGCCTTGATCTCGTCCTCGATGGACTTGATCTCGGACAGCAGTTCATCCTGCTTGGGAATCGGACCGAGGATGTTGTCGATCGTGCCGATCTGCTTCTCCAGATCGTCCAGCGAGTTGAGCGTTCGGTCCGGCACCTTACGGGAGGTGCCGAGGTATTCCGAAGCGCCCTCCATCAGGCGGGAGAACTCGAAGGGGAAGAGAATCTTGGTCGCCTGCCCGTCGCCCACCTTCGTGACGGTGTCCAGGGAGAGGACGGTCAGGGCCTTCGCATCCAGGGTACCAGCGCCGAGGGCGAGGATCCGCAGCCGCTGGGCCTCGCCTTGGGCCTCCAGGATGGTGGCCATTCGAGACCCCTCGGCTTCGAGAATCTTGGACTGGCGGACGCCTTCGGCCTGAAGGATCCGGGACCGCTTCTGTCCCTCCGAGACCAGGATCGCGCTCCGCTTCTCCCCGTCCGCGCGCAGCACGGCGGCCCGCCGCTGCCGTTCGGCGGAGGTCTGCTCCTCCATCGCGGCCTTCACCGGACCGACCGGGTCGACCTCCTTGATCTCGACCGCCTCAACCCGGACCCCCCATCGATCGGTCGCCTCGTCCAGGATATCCCTCAAGCGGGTGTTGATGCGTTCGCGGTTGTAGAGCACCTCGTCGAGTTCCATGTCGCCGATCACGGATCGCAGGGTCGTCTGGGCCAAGGCGACGGTGGCCACGTGGTAATCTTGGACCTGGTAGATCGCCTTGGGGGTGTCGACCACTTTGATGTAGATGATGGCGTCAACGTTGGTCGGGGAGTTGTCCTTGGTGATGACCTCCTGTCGGGGAACCTCCAGCACCTGGGTCCTCAGGTCCAGCTTCGTGACGTGGGCGATCGGACTGATCATGTGGAATCCCGGGTTGATGACCCGCTTGAAGGACCCCAGCATCGTGACAATCCCCTGCTGGTAGGGCTGGATCGTGTAGACCATCCGGATCAGGATGATTATGATGAAGAAGAACAGAATGACCAGCAGCGCCGCGATTCCCGCCACATCGCTCATGGAGTAGTCCGGCCCCCAAGGGCGACGAGCGCCTTAAAGGTCTCGCCGAGGGTCGGCGGTCGATTCCGCGGGCAGATCCGGAACCACCACCACCGAGGCCCCCTCGCCGCCCACCACCCGGATCCGGGTCCCCGCGGGGATCTCCCGGTCGGAGCGGGCCGACCAGGTCTCCGAGTCGAGCCGGACCTTGCCCCGGAGCGTATCCGGAACGACCGGGGAGGTCACCACGCCCACCTTGCCCAGGAGGCCCGCCGTCGTCGTCGCCATCGGGGGGTGCACCGGGGCCACGTGACGGTAGTACGGGACCTCCGCCAGGATGGAAAGCAGCGCGACCACCACAATGGCAATCGGCCCATAGACGCTGTCGAGCAACGCGCTCGGGTACACCAGGTACAGGACTCCGATCACCACCAGGATCGACCCCGGGATCAGCAGGACCGCTCCGGGATGGATGAATTCGAACACAATGAGCGCGAGCCCGAACACTACGATGAGGATCCCGAGCGACTCATTCACAACCATGGGGGATGTACCTTCCGCCGCCGCTATAGGGTCATCGCCCGATCGCCGTCCATCCGGGTCGACCCTCCGTGAGGATCGGTCGGCGCTCCCGGCCCACGCTCTGTCCAGGGGAAGACGGAGGCGGGATCACAACGACTGGCCGGTGGGGGACTAG
>JAJYWS010000019.1 GCA_021791335.1 Thermoplasmata archaeon | reverse complement strand
GTGGGTAATAATTTCCGCACTTCTCGTCCTCGCGGTGTTGGCGTCAGCATTGCCGGTCTCGGGATCCGGTGCGTCGCACGGAGAGACGAACACATCCGTCTTGCCACCGGCTTCCGCAGGTTTGTTGGTCTCAACAGCGAGTTATTCCGCAAGTACAGAGGGCCGGACATTGGCCAGGTCGCTTTCCAGTTCAGCCGTCAGCGCCAGTTCGTCCTTTTCTCCATATCCCTCCATTCGGTTTCTCGGATCGGCGGTACGGGACCCCGTGACTTGGCAACCGGTTGGACCCCTTGAGATTCCAAACGCAACGGGGGGCGCGAACGCCCTTGCCTCAGGGAAGATGCAGGCCTTCGCGCTGGATCCAAGCGATTCTCAGATCATGTTCGTCGGTGGTGGAGAAGGCCCGGGGAATTCCGGCCCGACGGGAGAATCAGGTGTCTGGGGCACGATAGATGGAGGTCGAAACTGGGTGGCACTCGACCACGGACTTACCAATCCTATCGTTGATGCGCTCTGGTTGGATCCCTCGAATCCCTCCACCTTACTTGCGGGAACTTGGTATGACGGTTCGACCAATGCCGGAATCTTTCGAAGCACAGATGCCGGCTCGAACTGGACGTTGGTCTATCCATATGTTACGACCGATTTCCTCCAGGTTGGCACGACCGTCTGGGCGGCGACCGATGCCGGAATCGCAACATCGACCGATCACGGTGCCACTTGGAGCCTGACGGATTCAACAACCAATCCCGTCCGTGTAATCGCGGGCGTTTCGGGTCTCATCTATGCGGGTCTTGACAACGGCACTATCCTGGTGAATCAATCCGGAGTTGCGGGTTGGAGGATGACCAATCCTACCAGCGGCACGACAGTTTGGAGCATTGCTGTCGACCCGACTGATTCGAGTCATGTGATTGTAGTAGAGTGGCGTGGGTATCAGACGCCTGACCTTTACGTCTCCGATAATGCGGGAATGACTTGGGCGACACTCTCCTCGTACAGCGGTCCGGCGCAGTACGCGGCGTTCAACGAGAGCACTCCGAAAGGGACCGTTCCGGTCTTGTACGTGGGCGAGGACGGCTCGCTATCTATTTCCGTAGACAACGGGAGCTCGTTCTCGAACTTGCCCTTGAGTGTCGACGTGCGTTTCATCGACCCCCTTCCGAATGGCGCCGTGATAGTCGGCAGTGATCAAGGGCTGTATCTCGGCAGCGGGTCGCAATGGAAGGGCCTCAGCGCGTCCATCCCCGCCTCGCTGCTGACGGGGTTCGCGGCCTCCGGGTCGACGATTGTTACGGCGGTACAAGACTTCAGCCCGATTCTATCGTTCGACGGTGGCGGGAGTTGGACTCAACTCGAGCAGCCGTCACCGGCTGTCGGTGAAGATGGAGTCACGGCAATCAGCCCGCTGAATCCGTCTCAGGTCTATTTCTTCACGACTGGCGGTTTCCAGTACTCTTCCGATGGAGGGCACACGTTCCACACGACGGTCACCCCTCTGAAGTACGCATTCCAGGGGACTGAACAACTGATTGCCTTCGACCCAAACGCGTCGCTTCATCTGCTTGTCGCGGCACAAAACGGGATTTACACCAGCTGGGATGGCGGGCAGAGCTTCACACTTGAGCCGTGGGGGTTTGGACAGCCAACTGTTGTCGTCGTCGACCCCCAAGACAATCAGACCATCTATGTCGGAAACGGATTTGAGTTATACGTCAGTCATGACGGGGGCGGAAATTGGACCACATGCGGACTCGCTTCGAGTTCGCCCATTCTCTCGGTCGCTATTGACCCCGTCAATCCCTCGGTGCTGCTCGTGGCAACTGGTTCCGGACCCACGTCCCTGTATCGAACCGAAGACGGCTGCGCTAGCTTCGTGAACGCGAATAAGGGTCTCCCAGCGTTCTCGACGAAGCTGGGGCCTTCGTTACAGGACATCGCCTTCCAACCAGATGGTGGCGTCGTTGCCTTGGCCACAGACGATGGAGTTTACGTCAGTCAGGACACGGGAACGGACTGGGTGGACATCTCCGGCAACATTATTCCATTGATGGCGACCGGCGTCGCGTGGTCCGGAGCAAATCTCTATGCCTCAACCTACGGGGAAGGCGTTCTTCGGGTCCCCATTGAAACCGTGGCCCCGCAACTTTACTCGGTGACGTTCACGGAGACGGGTCTTCCCTCGGGGACGAGCTGGCAGGTCTGGTTGAACTCGACGGACGGGGGGTCGGACTACCATGCATCGGGTACGACGGCGAACTTGACGCTCCAGGCGGCGAACGGGAGCTACGCGTATGCGGTGACGACGGCGAACAAGGGGTATTACGCGCACCCGGCGACGGGGCTGACGGCGAGCGTGAACGGAGTCCCGGTGACGGAGTCGGTGACGTTCAGTGCGTTCACGTATACGGTGACGTTCACGGAGACGGGGCTACCGTCGGGAACAAGCCGGACGGTGACGCTGAACGGAGTGCCGCAGAGTTCTACCGGGAGCACCCTCACGTTCATGGAACCGAACGGGAGCTATACCTATTCGATCGCGGACATCGCGGGCTGGCATCAGACGACGCTGCCGTATACCGGGACGGTGATGGTGAGCGGAGCGTCGGTGAGCGTACCGACCCTAGTCTTCACCCAAGTGACCTATGCCGTGACGTTCACCGAGTCGGGTCTTTCCTCAGGGACAAGCTGGACGGTGACACTCGCCGGAGCTTCGCAGAGTTCCGGGGGGATGACGATCACGTTCCAGGAACCGAACGGGACCTATGCGTTCTCGGTGGGGCCGGTTTCCGGCTACACCTCGAACCCTTCGGCCGGGAGCCTCAGCGTCTCGGGTGCTCCCGTGAGCCAGACCCTAACCTTCCCCGCTTCCGGTAGCGGGTCGGTTTCCGGATTTCTAGGGCTCTCCGGCAACACCGGCTATTTCGTCTTGGGAGGAGTCGCCATCCTCGTCGTAGCGGGCGCCGCTGTGGCGCTAGTTCTGCGAGGGCGGCGCAAGTAGGGCAGATCAGTGGGGGTGCCAACGGGTAGGTTGCTCTTCCCCACGCCCGTGGGCGTGTACCGGAGCTGCTTGCCGTTCTCCCATTCCTCACCCTTTGGATGGCTCAGGCCGTCTCGGAGGCGCAGGTTCGGCTCGAGCACAAGCCCCGATACATGGGTTGTTATGGAATGGCCCTATGCCCGGCCGCTCCCTGGGGGAAGGCGCGGAGGACGGCCCGGTCGGTTCCCAGCGGCGCGACGAACTGGTAGCCGGACCCGATCAGCCGCTCAGCCTCGGTGATGGAGACGACCCGCTGGGACGGGATCGGCGAGGGCCGCGGGGTAGAGCCGTCGGTGGGTCGCACTCTTTCGGTTTCCACCGCCCCTTCTCCCCCAAGACCTTCTGCATAGCGCCCGGACCGACCATGCCCCTTCTATTGCTCTGCCAGGAAGCGAGCGAGGAACTCCACGGCGTCCGGCCGCTGGAGCGGAGCGGCCAGCTTCTCCTCGGCCATCCGCGCCTCCTCGATTTGCATTACCACGGGCAACGACAACGGGCCTCCGCACGCCGAGCAGTACGAAGCCGACGGCGGGTTCACCGTCTTACACCGTCCACACTTGCGTGGGCTCCTCGGCGCCTCGATCCGCTCCCCGGGTCCCGCGCCCTTCACCCCATACCGGGCGTTGAGCGCGGTGATCACGTCCTTCCCGCTCAGGTGCACGTAGTGGCGCGCAACCTTGCCCCCGGGCACCTACCCCGCCACCTTCTCCATGATCGACGTCGAGATCGCCGGGTCCTTCGCCAGGATCGTGAGCCGCGACCGACGGAGCGCGTAGGCGGTCACCGGATTGCCGATCTTCGCCCGCGCTGCGGCGCTCTCGAGGGCTTAGTACATCGCCCGGAACGTCGCGACCTTGCCGACCCGCGTGCCGCCGAGGTCGACCCAGAGGGGGGCGTTCGGGTCGTCCTTCAGCGGATGGGCGTTCAACCACGCCAAGAGGGCCGGAACCGCGTCCTCGTAGATCGGCGTGGGCCCCGGCGCCGACCCCTTCTTCCTCGGTACCCGGAGCTCGATGTATCCATTGTCGTGCGGCACCACGCCGCCGTCCCGAAGGCGGTAGATCTCTCCGGGGCGGCAGCCCGAATTGAACAGAGTCCATATCCATGCGCGGTCCCGGAAGTTCAGGGCGTGGTCCGCAATCCGGGCAACGTCATCCCGGGAGAGCATGTCGGAAGCCATGTGGGTCGGTTTCCATTTCTCGAGCTTGATGCGGAGCCAAGAGGGGTACTCCTTCCCTTCGAGCTGGAACCGCCACCGCCAGAAGGTGACAAGGCATTGGGCCACGGTGACGCGGGACCCTCGAGCAAAGCTGGTAATCGGGAACGCCTCGTTGAAGTGGAGGGGAGTGTCCCGGGTCGGCTACAGGAACTCGTTGTGCAGCTTGGCGGCGGCGAGGGGGAGCCAGGTGAGGTAGGTCCGGACGCGCAGGTCGCTCACCTCGGCCTGGCGGGCCCGAACGAACTCGAGGATGGCGTCGCGAGCGGGGCGATCGAGGTGAGCGACCTCCCCGACCGGTCCGTCGCCCTGGAGCTGGGCGATCCGATGGGCGATGTAGCCGCCGACGAAGTGGACGTCCTGGAACGGGTCTCGCGGCTTGGCCCTCCGAGCCATCGCTTCGAGAGAAGGCGATGCAGAGATATGAATATTAGTGGAGTGCGGTTGTCGGGATTTGAACCCGAGTAGGTAGCTTGGGAAGCTACCGTCCTAACCACTAGACCACAACCGCGCGCGGAGGGTGAACGGCCGGCACTCATGAATCTTTGCGCACCGGGTGGGGACGGCCCGCCCGGGGGATCCCACCATTTCGCACCCGACCAGAGGGCCGCCCCCCGAGTCGAACCGCTCGCCGGAAGCTCCGCGGGGCCCCGGAGGTTACATCAGCATCCCGACCGACTCGCTCGGGATCGACGGGGCGGCCGCGACCAGGTCGGAGTTCGTCACCAGCCGTTCGGCCGAGGGGCTGATGAGGCCGGCCTTCTGGAGCAGCCGACGGGACTTGACCGGGTCGTTGGTGGAGAGCCCCACCAGCGCCCGCCCATCCTCACGGGCGACCAGGAGCGCCACGCTCTGGATGTTGACCTTCTCCCGAGCGAGCGCCTCCAGGACCCGGAGGAAGCTTCCCGACCGGTCTTCGAGGCGGACGACCAGCATCTCCCGCTCCTCCAGGGTGTAACCGCCCTGGGCGAGGAGGGTCACGGCCCGGTCGGGGTCGCTGACCACCAACCGGACCCGGCCCTTGCCCGCGGACGAGTCGACACTGATGGCGGCGACGTTGATCTGCTCCTTCGCGAGCAGACGGGCGACCCGGGCCAGGGCGCCGGGCCGGTTCGGAAGGTCAAGATGGATCTCTCGGAGTGCCACGGTACAGTCAGGCCCCGCCCCCGCTTATCGATATTGGCCCCGGAATCCCGTCTCCTGTGCCGACTCATGTATTTATAATCGGCGGGACCGGCTAGAGCTGTCCGGGGGCCGGCCCGACCTCCGGGCGGCCTCCATGACAGTTCCACCCCCCCTACGGTTCGCCCGCCTCCGCCTGCGGCGACGCCGCCATTGGAATGGCCGCGGCGTGTCGGTCATCCTCGGGGCGCTGCTCGTCTTCGTGATGGGGGTGGCGATCTTCGGCCTGGTCGTCACCGAGGGGCTGCCCGCCTGGATGGGCCAGAACGAGGACGCGTACACCCAGTCGGCGCAAGCCGCCCTGAACGTCCTGGCGACGACCTGGGAGACCCAGATCCTGCACGGAGGACCGCTGGTCCTCTCGACCTCGGTCCCGATGAGCTCGGCCGGGGTGCCGATCCTCGCCTCCCCGACGGTCGCCACGCTGAGCTTCGCCCCCCGGTCGGTCGGGGTCTTCGAGAGTCTCACCGTCCTGGAAGGCGCCACGACCCTCTACCAGTCGAACCTCACCCTCGGCACCGTGACGCTCCACGCGCCGAACCGTTACGCGACCCCCGAGATCTTCCGGCTCCAGGGCGGGGCGCTCCTCCAGCTTCCGGGCAGCGGAGGGGGCTCGATCGTCACCGATCCTCCGATCTCCCTCTTCTCGAACGGTTCGGCGTGGAGCCTGGACGCCACCCTGATGGGGATCGTCGGGAACTCCTTCTCGGCCTCGGGACCCTCCGCGGCGGTCCTGACCTCCACCCTGCCCCAGCCGGCGTCGGCCTTCAGCCGCTCCAACAGCTCCTCCGGGCTCTCGGTCGTGGTGGCGATCGGGTCGTTCGACGCCTGCTCCTGGTACCACTACCTCGCGGGGCTGCCGGCCGGCGCCGGGCTCGCCCCGGACCAGTACCGGCTGATTCCGGCGTCGGCCGCCCAGGTGGGTTGCCGCGCGCCCGGGGCCCCTCCCCAGATGGTGCTCCTCGAGCTGACCCACCTCGGCTCGGTCGGGATCACCCGGGCGACGATCGACCTCGCGTTGGGTGCCGGGGGAGGCTAACCGCCCATGCCGGCCGCTTTGTCGATCCCCCGGGAGACCGTCCCCGGCCCACGGGCCGCGGCGGATCCGCCCGAGGAAGGCGCCCCTCGGACCGTCGAGGAGCGGGAACTCGGGAAAGGGGTCCGGCTCCGGCTGCACCCCCCGGCTCGGGGGATTCTCGGTCTCTACGAGGTCGAGGAACCGCCCCTCTCGCCGGAGGATCGCCGGCGGCTCGAGCGGGTCCGGTCGGCCCTCCCACTGGTCCTCCCGGCGGCTGAGGGGGCGATCCCCCTCGACGAGCGGCCGGAGCGGCTCCGGAGGGCCGCGGCCGCCTACCTGCGACGGCGGGAGCCCGAACTCGACGCCGAGCGGCTCGAACGGCTGCTCTACTATCTCGTCCGGGACGCCGTCGGCTACGGCCCGATCGATCCGCTGCTCGCCGATCCCGAGATCGAGGACATCTTCGTTGACGGCGCGGGGATCCCCGTCTACGTCTTCCACCGGCACTTCGAGTCGCTGCCCACCAACCTCCGCCTGGAGGATGAGGCGTCGCTCAACCGGCTGTTGCTCCGGCTCTCCCAGCGGTGCGGCCGGGCGCTCGCCGTCCGCACCCCGATGCTCGACGGGACGACCCCCGAGGGGCACCGGATCCACCTGACCTTCCGACGGGAGGTGAGCTCCCGGGGCCCCACCCTGTCGCTCCGACGGGCCGCCCCCCATCCGTTCTCCCCGACGGACCTGATCCGGCAGGGGACCGCCAGCCCCGAGCTCGCGGCCTACCTCTGGCTCGCCGCCGACGCGGGCGAACCCCTTCTGGTCGCCGGGGGCACCGGGGCCGGGAAGACCTCGACGCTGAACGCGGTGGCCCACTTCTTCCCCCGGACCGACCGGATCGTCTCGATCGAGGATGCCCGGGAGCTTCAGCTGCCGCAGGAGCGCTGGCTGCCGCTCGTCCCCCGGCCCGGGTACGGGGAGGTGCTGCCGGACGGCCGACGGTCCGGGGAGATCGACCTCCACGACCTGGTCCGGTTCGCGCTCCGGGAGCGGCCGGACCGGATCGTGGTCGGCGAGATCCGGGGCCGGGAGTCCTACGCGCTCTTCCAGGCGGCGGCGACCGGTCACCCGACCTACACCACCGCCCACGCCGACAGCTTTGCGAGCCTGGTTCACCGGCTCGAGCAGCCGCCGATCGGGATCCCGAGGGCGCTGCTCGCGGCGCTTTCGGTGGTCACGGTCCAGGTGGCGGTCCGACGCCCCGGCGGGGTCGTCCGGCGGATCCGCGAGGTGGCCGAACTCGACGGGATCGACCCGGACAGCGGGGAGCTTCTCAGCCGCCGGGTCTTCACCTGGGACCCGCTCGCCGATCGGATCGAGTTCCACCCGCCGTCCCTCATCGTCGACCGGTTTGCCGCCCAGCAAAACCTCACCGGGCCGGAGGCGCTGGCCGAGCTCGATCGCCGGGCGGCCGAGCTCCGGCGCCGGAGCGAGGGCGTGGGTTCCCCCGGGGAACCACCCCGAGACGGGGGCGATGGACCGCCGCGCCCCGGGGCTCGGGCCTTGGGGGCCCCATGACATCGCCGGAGTCTCCGGGACGGGGCACCGCCTGGGAGCGTTGGGCCTGGGGCCGGTTCCGACGCTGGGCCGAACGTCGGCCGGACGATCCTGAGGCGGCCACCCGGCTCGCCGCAGCCGGCCTTCTCCGGACCCCGGAGGAGCAGTCGGCGGTCCGGTGGGCGACCCTCCTGGTCGCGGCCGTCGTGGGCGGAGCCCTCGGGGGATGGGTGGGATTTTTGGGGCGTCCCGTCGTGGGGCTCAACGGCGCGATCCTGCTCGGGGTCGTGTGGACCATCGGTGCGCCCGGAGCGGCGGCGGTCTACTTCCACATCGCCCCGCGGCTCGCGGCCCAGGAACGACGGCGGCGGATCGAATCCGACCTCCGGCCGGCGCTCGCCTATGCGGCCGCGCTCGGGACGGCGGAGGTCCCGGTCGATGAGATCCTGCGGGGCCTCGCGGAGGCCCCGGCGATCTACGGGGAGGTGGCCCGGGAGGCGGGCCGGATCGTCCGGGACACCGATCTCCTCGGCCAGGACATCCTCTCGGCGCTCCGGGCGGCGGCGCTGCGGACCCCGTCGCCGAGGTTCCAGGAGTTCCTCGAAGGGATCGTCACGACGGCCGAGAGCGGGGGTCCGCTCACGGCCTACCTCCTCGACCAGGCGCGGCGCTACGAACGGGAGAGTCCCGCCCGGCTGGCCCGGTCGGTCGAGTCGCTCTCGCTCCTCGCCGAGTTCTATGTGGTCGTCGTCGTGGCCTTCCCGCTCTTCCTGCTGATCCTGCTCACGGTCTTCTCGCTGCTCGGGGGGGGATCGACGCTGCTGATCGCCATCTGGCTCCTGGTCGCCCTCCTCGTGCCGCTCGCCCAGCTGGGCTTCATTGTCGGGGTGGCCTCGATGCCGTCGGAGGGCACCCCGTGACCCGGGCCCTCGCCCCGGCCCACCGCGGGGGGCTTCTCCCGGCCCTCGGCCTCGCCCGGCCGACCGGCGCCGTCGCGGTCCTGGCCGTCGCGGCGACCGGGGCGGCCGTCCTGGGGGTCCTTGCCGGGATCCTCGTCTCGGGCCGGGCGGTCTTCGGACTTCCCCCGGCGGAAGGGTTCGACCTCCTCGTCGTCGCTCTCCTGCTCCTCCTCGGTCCGTACGGCGTGGCGGTCGCTCGGGAGCAGCGACGGATCGAGGCGATGGACCACCGGCTACCGGACCTTTTGAGGGATCTCACCGACTCCGGCCGGGCCGGCCTCGGCCTCGCTCCGGCGCTCATCGCCGCCGGCGAGCGGGAGTACGGAGCGCTCACGGGCGAGGTCCGGCGGGTCGCCCGGCAGATCCGCTGGGGGGTCCCGGTCGAAACGGCCCTAAAGGAGTGGGCTCGACGGGTCCCCACCCCCCTGGTGCGCCGGACCGTCTCGGTGCTGGTCCGCTGCGACCGCATCGGAGGCCACACGGTGGACGTGCTGGCGCTGGTCACCGAGCAGGCCCGGGAGGAGGAACGGGCGCGGGCGGCGCGACGGGCCGCCATGTCGACCTACGTCGCCGTCGTCTACGTCGCCTTCTTCGTCTTCCTGCTGACGATCTTCATCCTGCTCCACCTCCTGCTCCCGCAACTGGCCATCGGCTCCCCGATCGCGGTCGCCTCCGGGAGCCCGATCCCCACCCTCGCCTCGGGCCTCGCGGCCCCGCTGCTCCTGGCGCTTTTCGTGGCGGTCCTGGTCCATGCCGTCGGGGACGGGATCATGGTCGGGGTCCTCAACTCGGGTCGGGCGGTCCTCGGCCTTCCCCATGCGACGGTGATGCTCCTGGTCGGCTGGCTCCTCCTGCGGCTCCTGGTGGGGCTCCCGGGAGGGGGATAGACGATGCCCGAGCCGCCCGTCGCCAATGGAGCGATCCCGCCGGAGGAGGTTTCCGGGATGCCGATCTACCGGATCGAGGCCCCCCCACTCCGCCCCGAGGAGGGCCCACTCCTCGAATCGGTGCGCTCGGAACTGATCCGGGAGTTCGGCGAAGCTGAGGGAGGGCCCCCCGGCCCCGAGGGCCTCCATGCGGCCGTCGAGCGGATCGCGGCCCGGCGCGACGACCTCGCCGACCCGGGGGGCCGGGCCCGGATCGAGCAGCTTCTCGCCCGGGAGTTCCTCGGGTACGGTCCGATCGACGATCTGATCCGCGACCCGGAAGTGGAGGAGATCACCCTCGACGGGGTCGGTGCCCCGGTCTGCATCGTGCACCGGCGGCTCGGCCCGATGGCGACCCCCGTAATGTTCGAGCGGGAAGCCGATCTCGACCGGTTCGTGCTCCGCTTGGCCGAGCGGGCCGGCGCGCATCTCTCGAGGTTCGAGCCGTTCGCCGACGGCCGCCTGCCGAACGGGGCCCGGCTCGCCGCCACCTTCGGCCGGGAGGTGAGCCCCCGGGGGAGTTCCTTCGCCGTGCGGAGGTTCCGGGACCGCCCCTTCCGGCTGCCCGATCTCGTCGCCGGCCGGACCCTGTCGTCGGAGATGGCCGCCTACCTGTGGATCGCCCTGGAGGAGGGCGCCTCGACCCTGATCGTCGGCGAGACCGGCAGCGGCAAGACGACGACCCTGAACGCCCTGCTGGGGCTCACCCCCGAATCGGCCAAGCTGGTCACCATCGAGGACACCCGGGAACTCCAGGTCGACCACGACCACTGGGTCCCCCTCGCGTCGCGGGCCTCGCTCGGCCCCCGGGACGCCCAGGGCCGGCGGGCCGGCGAGATCGATCTCTTCGACCTGGTCCGCGCCGCGCTCCGCCAGCGCCCCCAGATCCTCGCGGTCGGCGAGGTCCGGGGGGCCGAGACGTTCACCCTCTTCCAGGCGATGGCGACCGGCCAGCCGTGCCTCGGCACCTTCCACGCCGGCAGCGTCGCCGCCCTAAGGCGCCGGCTCGAGAGCCCGCCGATCGGGCTCCCGAGGGCCCTCCTGGCCGCGCTCCCGATCGTCGCGCTCCAACGGTCGGAGTGGGTCGGCGGCCGGCGGGTCCGGCGGATCGTCCAGGTGACCGAGATCGAAGGGCTCGACCCGGTCGGGCAGGAGCTTCTGGCCGCCCCGGTCTTCACCTGGGACGCCGCGGAGGACGAGTGGAGGTTCCGCGGACGATCGGTGATCCTGGAACGGGCGGCGCGGTCCCGGGGAGTCGCCTACGACGCGCTGGTCCGGGAGATGGAGCGGCGGGCCCGCTTCCTCGCGGCCCTCGGCGGCTCCCCGGAGCTCACCGATGCGGAGTTCCGGCGCCACCTCTCGAGGTATCGCTCCGACCCCGAAGCCGCCGAAGCCGATGTCGGACGGGGCCCCGACGCTTAGGGGGTCCGGAGCCCGGAGATCGCGACCCCGGCGGCCCGGCCGGCGCTGCCCGCGGGGGGGTCGGGCCCCGGGAGGGCCGCCGCGCACCGCTTTACCTTCGGCACCGGTCGGGAATCTGATGCCGACCGCCGCGGGGCGCTGCCTCTACCGATCGAACCCGGGAACCCCGAGGGAGATCCGGCTCATCGAGGGTGACGGGATCCGGGGGCTCGCCGAGGGGCCGGCGGGCCGGATCGATGTCGTGGTGACCTCGCCCCCCTACAACCTCGGCCAGCCGTACCGGCTCTACCGCGACCGGCGACCGCGCGACGACTACCTCCGATGGATCGGGACGCTCGGCCCGGCGGTCCGGCACGCGCTCCGTCCGGACGGCTCCTTCTTCCTGAACCTCGGCGGTCCGCCGACCGACCCCTGGCTCCCGTTCGATGTCGCCCGGGCCGTCTCGGACGGCTGGGTCCTCCAGAACGTCATCCACTGGATCAAGTCGATCGCGCTCGACCGGAGCGCGACCGGGCTGGACCGGGACCTCGCGCTCGGCCATTACCGGCCGATCGGCTCGGCGCGCTACCTCCACGGCACCCAGGAGTACCTCTTCCAGTTCACCCGGACCGGGAAGGTCCCGCTCGACCGGCTGGCGATCGGGGTCCCGTATGCCCACCCGTCGAACCGGCGGCGCTGGAAACGGTCGCCGGTCGACCGGCGGTGCCGGGGCAACAGCTGGTTCTTGCCGTACCCGACGATCCAGCGTCGGGCGACGGAGCGGCCCCACCCGGCCACCTTCCCCGAGACGCTGCCCGAGTGGTGCTACCGGCTCCACGGGCTCGCCCGGGTGAGGACCGCCGCCGACCCGTTCGTCGGCCTCGGGGCCTCGGCGGTCGCCGCGGCCCGGCTCGGCCTCGGCTTCCAAGGCTGGGACATCGACCCCGAATACCTGGCCTTCGCCGCCCGGCGGCTCGGCCGACTCCGGCCGGCGACGGCGCCCGGCCCTACCGCTCCCGTTCCTCGGGGGGCGGGGGCAGCTCGGCCGGCTCGGGCGGCGTCCAGGTCTTGATCGGGGTCCGCTTGACCCCGGCCATGCTGGCGAGCGCGCTCTGGGTGCCCGACTTCGCCTTGTGACCGGCGAGGCCGATCGCCTCCTTGGCGGTCCCGGCGGCCCGGACGGTGCCGGTCTTGAGCAGGCTGCCCGCCTGGGCGATCCGGTCCGGCACCGACTTGATCTCCCGGGTGATCTTCACGGCGAGGTCGTCGAGATCGGTCTGGATGTCCCGGGCGAGGTACTTGGCCTCCTTGGCGGTGCTCCGCCCCATCCGGTCGATCTCGTTCTCCAGGTGGCCGAACTCCAGGGCAAAGTCCTTGCCGAGGCCGCGGGCGGCGCGGCGCATTTCGGCCAGGTGTTCGCGCATCCGGGCCTGTTCCCGCTCTTCGCTCATGGGCCAATCCACCGTATAACGACCGGAGCCCCCTAAAGGCTAGCGGTCGAGCGGCGGGGAGGCTATCCGCCCATCCGGCGGTCGGCCCGGCGGCGCTTCTCCCGGCGGCGCGGCGGCGGGGTCGGCGCCGCCCCGGTCGGCCCGCCTTTCGGTTCCCGGACGGTTTCGGTCCCTCCGGCCCATCGGACGAGCAGCTCCACCCCGAGGGTCGCGGGGTCGGTCACCAGCATCTCCCCCCCGACGGTGCGGGCGATCTGGCGGGCGGCGGTCTCGTACTCGGGATGGTCGGAACGGAACAACAGGAGGGCGAACTTGAGCGGGGTGACGGTCGACAGCTCCCGGGCCCGGGCGAGCGCCTGGGCCATCGCCTCGTCGAGCCGTCCGCTGTGGACCCGCCCCTCCCGGTCGGTGTACGACTCCGGGAGACCGTCGGTGAGGAGATAGACCTCCCGGCGACGGGCCCGGGACGCCTCGAGCAGGCCCCGGATCGTCCGGAGCGCCTCGGCGGTGTTGGTGAACGAGCCCGGCCGGGTCTCCCAGAGCTCGACCAGATCGAAGATCCGGACCTCGTTGTCGAAGGCGAGCACGTCGACCGTGGCGTCCGGGTAGCGCTTGCGGATCGCCACGTAGAGCGCGAGGAGCGCCTTCTTCGCCGCCTCGAGCTTGCCGGCCTCGGCCATGCTGCCGGACTTGTCGAAGGCGAGCACGACATGGACCGTTTCGCTGGTGATCTCCCGGTAGACCAGGCTCGTCGACTCGTCGATGTGCTTGAGTCCGCTCATCCGGGCGGCGAGGAGCGAGCCCGCGACATCCAGATGGGCGACCTCCGCCGACTGCCGGAGCCGCCCCTTCTCGTAGATCCCGGTCGAACCGGCGCCGCCCGGGGCGAGCCGGATCCCCCCCGGGATCTGGCGGCTCTCCTCTTCGAGCAGGAGCCGGGCGAACCGTTCGATGAGCCCGTAGGTGACCGCGAGCTCGCCGGCGCGCTCCGCGATGAGTCCGCGCTCCTTGAGCTCCCGGACCGCCCGCTCGGTCTCGGCGCGCCGGACCGACCGGTCGATCTCGCCCTCGGCCCGCCGGGCCGCCTCGGCCCGTTCCGTCTCGAGCTGGCGGCGCTGGGCCTCGGCCGCCTTCCGTTTCTCCTCGGCCTCCCGCTGGAGCTCCCGGCGCTCCCGCTGGACCTCGCTGCCCACCCGCTCGCGCAGCTCCTCCCGGTCGGACGGCCCCAGCTGGGCGAGCGCCTCGCCGAGCGCGGAGGCGCCGATCGATCGGCCCCCGCCCAGCGTGGCGATCGGCAGCCGTCGGCCCGGATTCGGCGCCTCCGACGGCACCGAGCGGCCGCGCAGGCGGTCCCAGAGGCGCCGCAGCCAGGCGAGGAACCGGCGCCAGAGGCCCGGCGAGGGCGCGGGCCGGTTCCAGGACGCGTCGGGGAGCAGCAGGGCCCGCTCGACGGCCGGCCAGAGATCGGTGTCGGGGAGCCCGAGGCCGTCGAACGCCCGGGCCTGCCGAAGCCGGGCCTCCAGCGCCTCGATCTGGGCCTGGACCTCCGTGTCGCTGCGCCGCTGGACCAGCTCAAGCTCGGCCGCCCGGCGGTCGTACTCCTCGAGGGTCCGGCCCAGCCGGCGCGACGCCTGGCGGCGCCACCGGTCCCGGAACCTGCGGATCCGCTCGGCGAAGGAGGGATCGTGCGCCTCGGCCGAGCGGAGGAGCCGGTCGACGCCCTCGACCCCCTCCTCGGCCAGGGCCCGGGTCAGTGCCTGGGGATCGAGGGCGTCCAGCAGATCGATGACCCCGACATCGTCGGGGTACCGGTCGCAGTCGGGAAGGGTGAGGGTCTCCCCGCTAGAGGACGGCGTCGTCGTCGGCCTCCTCGTCGCAGGAGAATAGGGAGTACTCCTCGAGGAGGCGGAAGACGTTCAGGGTCGCGGCGAACGGTGTCGTCGGGAGGCTGGGCGACTCCCGGCCCCCGACGTACCCGACCAGGGCCTGGAACCTCGGGAAGAGGGTCGGGTCGGCCGCCGCCTTGACCTGGAGCTCGGCATCGTCCTTGAGCCGCCGGCCCTCGGCGATCAGCCCCTCGGCCTCGGGGCGGCTCTCGTGGAGCGGGCCGCGGAAGTACCGGCACCAGTAGACCCCGCCGCTGCGTTTGAGCGCCGGTGGGAGGTACTGGGTCACGAACTCGGTGACCCGACGCTCGTTCTGGCGGAACGAGTCGCCGCTGCGGGCCCGGATCCGGCCCCGCATCGCATGGATGAGACCGGCGTGGACATCCTCCGCCGACGGGAGGCTCCGGCCGGCGAGGAGCGCCACCGCGGCGGTCCGGGCGGCGACATCGAGGAGCGTGCGGTTCGATCCGACCTCGCCGATGTCCGGGTTGTCCTCCGACATCTTGAGCCGCCAGGTCTCGATCACCCGCACGCCCGCGTCGAGCAGGATCTCGGGGAGGTAGGCGGGCGCCGACTCGCTGCGGCCGAGCCGGACGATCTCCACGTTGTCCCGGTGCCGGGGGTTGTACTCGATGTGGAGGCTCGTGAGCCGGTCGCTGAGCGGATCGTTGATGTTGTCGAGGTCGGAGAGGTTCGAGGTGCAGACCGCGACAAAGTTGCCCGGGAAGCTCTCCCGGGACTTCGCGGGAGTCACCGAACCCTCCTGGAGCGACTGCAATAGGACGTTCTGGGTGCCGAGCGGCAGCTTGCCGATCTCATCGATGAGCAGCAGCCCCCGGTTCGCCTGGAGCAGCTTCCCCGGCTCGAGGACGAGCGGGCTCATCGGGTCGCCGATCTCCTCGAGCTTGCGCAGGTTCACGTTGCCCGTGAGGTAGTCCGGGAAGACCTCGGAGCTGCCCTGGAGACGGGCGAACCCGAACCCTTCCCGGAGCCGGACCCGGACCGCGGGGACCTTCGCCGGGTCGACCCGGGCGGGGGCGAACTGCGCGAAGTCGCCGTCCGGCGCGAACCGGCGCTGGCAGATCGGACAGGGCGGGAACCGGGCCGCCCCCGCCTCGGTGGCGACCGAGAGCGGGTGGTCGAGGACCGGACAGCCGTCGACGGCCCAGATCGCCTTCGGGAAGATCGACCAGAGCTCCTTCGCGAGGTTGGTCTTGCCGGCCCCGGAGGGGCCGAAGAAGAGGAGATGGGCGCCGGCCACGAGCGCCGTCACCAGGTCGTCATAGGTCGAGACCGGAAGGACGGTCCGGGGAAAGAGGGCCCTCAGCGCCTGGGCCCGGTCGAGCCCCTGGCGGCGCGCCGTGTCGAGGCGTCGCAGGATCTCCTCCCGGAACTGCTCGGAGGGGCTCAACGGCACCTCCCCGGCCCGGATCAGATCGGCCGCCGTCGCCCGGGCCCCGACCGCGGGCTGCGCTTCCGCCGGATTCGGCATGGCGCGGGGAGCGGGCCTCGGGATATGTAGTTTGTCGGCTCCGGCCGGCCGGGACCGCCCCGCCGGGGGGCGTCGAGGCGGCCGGGGCTCCTCGACACGGTTAAGTAGGGCACCCCGCTCGGCGCGCCCGAGTCATGGCCGAGAAGGAGTCTTCCCCGAAGAAGACCACACTGACCCGGACGGTCAAGGACAAGTGGCGGTCCAAGAAGACCTACAAGGTCCGGGCGCCGGGCATCTTCCAGCACGCCGAGATCGGGGAGACGATTGCCAACGAACCCGAGCAGATCATCGGCCGGACCCTCGAGACCACCTTCCAGGAACTGAGCGGGGGCGCCGACGCCGGGAAGGCCCACATCAAGCTGCGCTTCCAGATCGAGCGGGTCACCGGGGACGGCTTCGCCGAGGCCCGGTTCATCGGTCACGACCTCACCAGCGACTACATCCGTCGGCTCGCCCGCCGCAAGCGCTCGAAGATCGACCTCGCGATCCGGACCGTGACCCAGGACGGTGTCGCGATCATCCTGAAGCCGGTCGCGGTCGGCGAGCAGCGGCTGCAGGCGAACCTCCGCGCCAAGCTCCGGGGGAAGATCGCCGAGGTCCTGAAGGCCGAGGCCCAGTCGAAGCCCGCGGCCACCTTCGTCCGGGAGATGCTCCAAGGCGAACTCACCAAGACCCTGGCCCAGGGCGTGAAGACCCTGTATCCCCTCAAGAAGATCGAGATCCGGCGCTCCATCGTGCTGGCCCCGATCGCCGATCTGATTGTCCCCGCCGATGCCCCGGCGGGCGAAGCGGTCGAGGCGGCGTCGCCCGAGAACAGTGACGCCACCGCCGCGTAGCCGGAACCGGCCCGTGGCGGCCGTTCGAATCCCTGTCGGAGTGGCTCAGCCCGGTAGAGCACGGGACTCATAGCGGGGCGCATCCGCGCCCCGGGAGATATCCTGGGGTCGGGGGTTCAAATCCCCCCTCCGACATCCGCGGT
>JAJYWS010000022.1 GCA_021791335.1 Thermoplasmata archaeon | reverse complement strand
GGGTTCCGTCGGGACCCTCCTGGGGGCGGTGACGATCGCCCCGCTCGGGATGGTTCCGATCGTATTGTGGGTCCTGGTCGGGGCCCTGGTGATCGGGCCCTCGATCCCTGGGGATCGGCTCCTCGGACGGTCCAGTGTTCGCGTCGGCCGCTGGGCCGAACCGCTCGCCTACCTGGGCGTCGGGCTCGTCCTGCTGGCTACGGGGGGGCTCGGCGGGGTCGGTGCGGCCGGTCATCTCCCCTGGAGCGTGGTGGCCGTCTACGTCACGGTCCTGCTCGCCCGGGGGCTCTTCGAGTCCGGTATCTTTGGCGGCGGGGCCGATGCCAAGGCCCTCATGACCGTGGCCCTCTTCCTCCCTTTCGGCATCGCTCCGATCCTGCCCTCCCCGACGATCGCCACCGCCCTGCTCACCGCCCTGCCGTTCTCGGTGACGGTACTGCTCAATGCCCTGCTCCTCTCGTTGGCCGTCCCCGCCTATCTCGTCCTGCTCAACCTGCGCCGGGGAGAGTTCCGCTGGGACGCGGGGTTCCGGCGGTACCGGCTCGCTGTCTCGGAGATCCCCCGGCGGTTTGTCTGGGTCGACGATCCCGAGGTCGGGATCCAAACGTTGGGGACCGAAGCCGAGACTGCCCGGGAGGACCTTGAGATCCGCACTGAGGTTCGGGACCGACTGACCCGGGACGGGGTTCGCGAGGTGTGGGTCACTCCCCAGGTACCGTTTGTCGCCCTGATTTCCGCCGGCGTGGGGGTCGGGATCCTCGCCGGCAACCTGATCTTTCTGTTCTGGGGGGCGCTCTGAACCGGCCCCCGGGCCCCCCATTGGGAGGTCGGGGCGTGGGCAATGCTTTTTCTTCCTTGGGGGATTCTGGAACCGGGGGAAGCCGTGTGACCAAGCATCCAGCGAGTTCGCCGATCCGGGTCCTGATCGCCAAGCCGGGGCTCGATGGTCATGATCGAGGCGCCAAGGTGGTCGCCCGTGCCCTTCGGGACGCCGGCATGGAGGTCATTTACGCCGGCCTCCGCCAGACTCCCGAGGAGATCGTCCGTGCCGCCGTCGAGGAGGATGTCGACCTGGTCGGCCTATCGATCCTCTCGGGGGCCCACATGGAGCTCATTCCGCGCGTGGTGCGCCAGCTCAAGTCCCAGAAGGCGGGCCGCATCCCGGTCTTCGCCGGCGGCATCATTCCGGACGAGGACGCGAAGCGGCTTCGGAAGATCGGGGTCCGGGCGATCTACGGGCCCGGCACTTCGCTCGAGGAGATCGTCCGCAGCGTCCGGGCCATCGTCGGTCGCTCTTCATGAGCCGGGCCGAACCGCTCTCGGCGACCGTCCGGGCGATCCGGCGGCGCGAGCTCCGGGCGCTGGCCCAGTCGATCTCCCGGATCGAGCGGGACGATCCGGCGTTTGCCCCGGTCGAGCGGGCCCTCTACGGGGAGACCGGCCGCGCCATGGTCGTCGGCATCACCGGGCCGCTCGGGGTCGGAAAGTCGTCCCTGGTGAGCCGGCTCATCGCCCACCTGCGCTCGGCCCATCGGACGGTCGCGGTCGTCGCAGTGGACCCGTCGAGTCCCTTCTCCGGCGGGTCGGTGCTCGGCGACCGGATCCGCATGGAGCGGGACGACCACGACTCGGGGGTCTTCATCCGGTCGATGGCGAGCCGGGGCCACTCGGGCGGCATCGCCCTCGCCACGCGCCGGGCCGTCCGGCTCCTCGATGCCGCCGGATTCGAGGTGATTCTGGTCGAGACGGTCGGGAGCGGGCAGGTGGACGTCGATATCCGGGACGTGGCGTCCACGAGCGTCGTGGTCCTGATCCCCCATCTGGGGGACGAGGTCCAGACCCTCAAGGCCGGTCTCTTCGAGATCGCCGACGTGTTCTGCGTCAACAAGTCCGACCTCCCCGGTGCCGATCAGGCCCGCCGCGACCTGGTCGAACTGGTCGCGTTCGGTACCCCGCGGGACGGATGGCGCCCCTTGGTGGCGGCCACCTCCACGACTCTCCCCTCGGGCATCGACGAGCTGTGGAGTTCGGTCGAACGGCACGAACGGTTTCTCGATGAACAGGGTCTGCGCCTCCCCCTACGACGGCGCCAGGTGCTCCGGGAGATCATCGACCTCATCCAACGCAGGGTCGAAGCGGAGATCCTTCCCCGGGCCGACACCGATCCCGAGGTCCGTCGCCTGGTCGACCGCGTGGTGGGACGGGCCCTGGATCCGCCCTCCGCGGCCCGCCGGCTCCTGGGGGCCCCGGCCGGGTCCCGGTCGAAGCGGAGATGACGCTCGGGACGGGAGCCCTGCTCCTCTGGGGGGGTCTTCTCGTCGGGGCGCTCGGGGTCGGCTACTTTGTCCTGTTCTCGTTCGTCTGGGGGGCCGGCTACGCCCCGTCCAGTCGGTCGGTGGTCGCCGCCCTCCTGACCCTCGCGCAGATCGGTCCGGGCGACGTCGTCTACGACCTCGGAGCCGGCACGGGTTCCGTGGTCTTCGCCGCGGCCCGCGCCGGGGCCGCCCGGGTGGTGGGCGTGGAGATCGAGCCGATCCGGGCGGCGCTATTGCGCTGCCGCCGTCGCCTCTCGGCCCGGCCGGAGCGGATCGAGATCCGGCGGGCCAACCTCTTTGGTGTATCCCTCGCGGATGCGACGGTCGTGGTGGCGTTCCTCTGGCCCGGGGCCATGGGTCGGCTCGGGAAGCAGTGGGGCGACTCCTTGACGGACGGTGTCCGGATCGTCAGTCACTACCACCCGATCCCCGGCTGGAGGCCCCGGACGGTTGATCCGGTCCACCGGCTGTACCTGTACGTGGTCCCCGAGAGCCGGGCCTCAGCCGTGGAAGTAGATCCAGAATCCGGCGCC
>JAJYWS010000036.1 GCA_021791335.1 Thermoplasmata archaeon | reverse complement strand
TCAACCGGTACCTCGCCCCCTATACCCCCTACGTCCTCCTGTTGATCGCCGTCATCCTCGTCGCCTCGATCGTGAGCGGTCTGGTGGACCGATCCCGGACCCGCCGGGCCCGGGCCGAGGCGGAGCGCGAGGCCGCCGAGGCGGCCGCCGCCCCAGCCCCCCCCACGACCGGCCCCGAACCGACCGGGAGCCCTTCGGCCAGTGGCCCGGAGCCGGTCGATTCAGGGAGTCCGCCGGCCCCCCCCTCGAGCTGACCGAACCGGCGCCGGGTCAACCTTGGCGCGAGCGGCGGCGCCGCCCGTGGGCAAACCCCACCGCGACCAGGATGACCGCCGCGGCAACGCCCCCGATCGCCAGGACCACGCCCGAAGTGCCGGCGAAGAGGCCCCCCGAGCTGGAGGCGGCGGAGAATTGGACCGGAAGGTCAATGGCCGAACCGTTCACGGTCAGCCGCCCCGACGAGGGATGGGCGGTGTACCCCGAGGGGGGCGTGATCTGGTACGGGTAGCTTCCGTTGGTCTCCGCCAGCGCCGCGGTGGTGCCCGTCGAAGGTTGGGTGGTGCCGTTGATGGTCACCGACCAGACGGCGCCCGCAGGCCCCCCGGAGGTGACGATGGTCACGAGGTAGGTCACCCGGGAGAACGCCACGGCGACCATCGGGCTCGACCCTTGGACCACCACCCGTCCGCCCGATGCCGCGTACCGGAGGTCTTGGACCCCGATGGAATAGATGTAGGTCCCGTTGGCGAGATCGAGGAACGCCTCGGTCCCGGTGGAATTGGCCCGGCTTCCGTTGACCACCACCCACCAGGTCGTGCCGATGGGCAGGCCGGTTTCGGTAAAGGCGGTCGCGTAGACGAACCGGCTCCAGCTCTGCCCGACGACGACCGGGCGACCCAGAACGTGCACGGTGCCCGAATAGGACGAGGTGGTCCAGCCGGGCACCTCACCGACCGAATAGCCGTAGCTCCCGTTCGGTTCGGAGAAGTTGAGACTCGGGCCGGTGGTCGTCCGGGTGTCGCCGCCCAGGGTCACCGACCAGGGCGTCCCCGCGGAGAGGTTGTGGGCCTCGAAGGTGATCGAATAGAGGAGCGGGACGAAGACGACCGACACGTTCAGGCCGGTCCCGTTCACGGTCAGGACCCCGTGGACGGTGGCGTAGCCGGGAAGGAGGGGGGTGTAGGTGGAGGTGAAGGTGCCGTTGGGAACCGCGATCGTCAGCGTAGAACCGCTCCCCTCGACCCCGCCCCACCCGCTCAGCGACACGTTCCAGCCGGCCCCCGTCGGGAGGCCGGTCTCGTGGAATGCGACCGGGTAGGTGATGGGGGTCCAGACGATCTGGACGGTGACCGAACTTCCGTTGACCACCACGGTCCCGGTCGAGGGGCTGGGCCGGTAGCCGGGCACCGGGGGGAGGGTGAACGGGTAGCTTCCGTTGACCTCGAGGAACTGGATCGTCGAGCGGTTGGAGCTCCCGAGCCCCCCCGCGAGCCGCACCGACCAGTTCTGGCCCGGCGGAAGTCCGGTCTCCTCGAAGGTCACCGGGAAGCCCCGGCCGGCGGCGGGGTTGCCCCCCTGGAAGACCGAGAAGGCCAGCACGCCCTGCTCGGTGGAACCGGACTGGACTCCCAGGCTCCAGTTCGCCCCGGAGCCCTGCCAGGCCAGGTTGCGGGCCGACTCCCCGGTCTGGGTCGTCCCGGGCCCGAAGGTCTCGGCGCCCAGGGGGGCGAGATACTTGGATCCGCCGGTCGGTTCGACCGAGATGTTGAGCGATCCCGAGGTCGGGGCCCCGAACCGGCCCTGGCCGCCCGAGGGACCTCCCACCAGCCCGATCTGAGGCGACAGGCCCCCGGAACGACCCGGAGGGTACGGCCCGTTCGTGTACTGGGATCCCTGCCAATAGTAGCTGTTGTTGAGCCCGCCGATGATGTATTCGGCCCCCGGCACCGGCAGGGTCAGCTGCTGTCCGTTGACCTCGAAGTTCATGATCATGGCCCCCGTCGCGTTCTCGGAGAGCCAGCTCGTGAGGGTGAACGTCTGGGGCATCTGCAGCACCGTGCCGTTCGGGAAGTTGTACTCGTAGACCGACAGGGCGGGATAGAGCCCGTAGAAGGGGAAGATGACCCATCCGGTGTAGTTGAGGGCCCAGCCGGCCGACTGGCTCCCGTTGATGTAGATGACGTTCTGGACCCAGTAGACGGGAGCCCCGAGGCTGTTGGCCAGGAAGAAGTTCTGCTGGATCGAGGCGTTGTAGTCCGTGTTGACGATGCTGCCCGAGAGATAGGAGGTGACGTTCAGGTCCGCCAGGTAGAGTCGGTCCCGGATCCCCTGCAGCGAGAACGGCGACCCGGAGTAGTTCTGGTTCAGGACGTACATCGTGAAGTTGTAGGCGTCCAGGCTGCCCCAGCCGGTCACGAGGCTGTAGCCGTACCGGGCCGAGTCCACAAAATTCCCTCCCTGGGTCACGACGTCGAAGGGCAGCGTGGGCAACGTCGAATTGTAGCTGCCCGTCGGAATGAATCCGACCGTTCCGCGACCCGACATCGGGGCGACCATCTGGTTCGCCCAGGTGTAGATCGAGGGATTGGCGAACCCGAGGTTCCCCTGACCCTGGTCGGCCAGCACCGCATCGATCTCGGCGACGATGCCGGCGACCAGGGGGGAGGCGACCGACGTACCGGCCACCTCGTACTGGAGGAGGCTACCGGCGGAACTCGCATACATCCAGGTGTTGTTGGCGATGGCCGCGATGTCCGGGACCCCGCGACCCCGGCCGCCGATGACCGAGTTGGCCTCGGTCGACCGCTGATAGGACGGCTCGGCGAACACGGAACTGATCCCGCCCGAGCTCCCCAACGGTCCCCCGTTCGCGGTATCGTTGGCCGAGACGTTCCAGACGACCTGGCTCTGGATGTGGAGGTACTGGGCCGGGTCGGTCGTGGGGTGATCGTTCACCACGAGCGTGGTCCCTCCGACCGCCGTGACCCCGAAGTCATCGTAGGCCATCGTCGACGGGAATTCGGGGCCGGTGCCGACCCACTTGCTGCTGTTGGGGTTGTTCCCCGAATCGCCGGAGGAGGCGAGCACGGTGATCCCCCGCGTCTGGGCCTCCTCGAGGTACTGGTACCAGGACGAGTCGTTCTGATCACTCCCTCCCCAGGAGTTGGTGATCACGCTGACATTCTGGAGGGCGGGGACCGAGGCGTTCGGGTTCAGGATGTAGGCGAAGGCATCGTCCAGGTTGGCGTAGGAGGCGGACGGACCGTAGACGTTGTAGACCGACGAGCCCGGGGCCGACGATCCGACCATCTCGAGGTCCAGGGTGTTCTCGATGTTCGCGCCGCTCTGGTCGTAGCTCGCGGAGATGCCGGGCCGAGGCGCGCCGTTGATGGGGACCCCGTAGACATGGGCCCGGGGCTCCCCGGCGGGCAGTGTCGCGTTGAAGTACGCCGAGATATCCGACGGCACGAACGGCCCCACCGGCTGGTAGGAACTGTTGGTGCCGGACCAGAGGATCGTCGCGATGACCTCGTGGGTGGGGTACGTGATGTTGAAGAGCGCCGGCTCGTCATAGGCCACCTGGAGGTCGCTGCCCCAGAGGCACTGACCCCCCGAATAGCAGGTGGAGGGGGCCGGATAGGCGGCGGCCGTGGGGCGAATGGCGCCGGCACCGGCCACCCCCGCATGCGCTCCGATCTGGAGATCCGACTGGGCCACCGGCCGGCTGTCCAGGCCGGTCACCTGGAGCACCTCAAGTCCCAGTGGCTCCGGGAGGGTGGCCGGCCCGATCGGGGCCATGAAGGGACTCCCCCCGGAAGGAGCGAAACGGTCGAGTTGGACGCCGAAGGCCCGTCCGACGGCGGCCACCGGCCCCTGGATCATGAGGCCGACCCGGTCCCGATAGGTCGAAAGGACCAGTCCCGGGATCCCCGAAAAGTACTCCACGGCGGCCCGGTAGGTCGCGGCCGAAGGGGAGAACTCCTGGAGGAACTCGGCGGCCGTCAGGTAGTGCCGGTACTCCGGGCTCTCGGGGTTCGAAAGGGCCGAGAGGAGGCGGCTGAGCGCGGTCTGGTTCTGGAGCCGGAAGGCCACGAAGACCGAGGCATTCCCCCGGGTCGGGGTCCCCCCGGACGACGGGATCGGCCCGGCGAGAAGCGCCGGGACCGACACCCGAGGGCCGCTCCATTGGACGCTCGCCGAGGCTCCCGCAAGCGTGGGGTGCGACCCGGCGGGGGCCCCCCCGACCGGGGGGGCCGGGATCAGCATCAGCAGGGCCAGGGCCACCGCGAGGCCCACCGCCAAGGTCGAGTGTCGCCGGGTCGTCCCGATGAGGGCCGGAGGTTGCATGCCGGGCGCTCCCTTCCGGGTGATTTAAGCCTGAAGGGGGAGTGACGTCAACGCCCCGGCCGCCGGCGGGCGATGGGACTGGCCAGATTTGAACTGGCGTCTCGGAGTCCCGAACCCCGAAGGATGGACCAAGCTACCCCACAGTCCCACCGCGGCGTGCCGGGCGCGGGACGGTGATGCGATATTTGAGCGTGCGGGACCGCCCCGGGAGTGTTCCACGACCTCCCCCGTCGTTTAAAGCCCCTCCGGTCGCTCGGGCAACGGAAGGGTCCATGGACCGGTATGAATCTCCGCTGCCGCAGGTGGCCCCCTCCTACCCGGGCCTGGCCTGGAGCATCCCCGGCCTCAAGGAGGACCCGACGATGTGCCTGCGGTGCCGGTCCGCCCAGATGCTGTGCGGGAAGCCGGTCTGCCCGATCCTTCTCCGGTACGAGGCGGTCCGCTCCACGCTCACCCGGATCGCCGACCGGGACTTCGAGGGTACCACCCCGCCCGGGGTCTTTGTCGGGCGGTTCGGCTACCCGTCGGTCTCCATCGGTCCGCTCTTGAGCCCCGCCCACGGGGACACCATGCTCTACGACACCCCGGAGGAATGGGTCGGACGTCCGGTGGGCGAGGTCGTGGGATTTCGGGCCGGCTTGGTTCGGGGCACCACCCGGCTGCGGGTCACCGAAGCCGCCCAGCCGTCCCGCACCCTCGAAGAGTTCCAGCTGCTGACGATGGCCAGCGAGTCGGTCGAATCGTCGGTGACGTTCCGACGGCCTCCCCGGGGCACGATCGCGCTCTCCGATACCACGCCCCCGTTCGGCCCGTCGGCGCCGATCGACCGGGCCCGCTGGGAGGTGCGCCGGGTCGATCCCCGGCTGGACCGCATGACCTCGGACGTCCATGCGGGGGCCCGGGTGGCCGTGGGCGAGCTCTACCGGGCCGGGGTCCGGGTCAGTCGGATCCAGCGGGCCTTCAGCGTGGGAGCCCTGGGGCAGCGACGCCGCCGGCGGCTCGTGCCCACCCGTTGGAGCATCACGGCGGTCGACGACCTCCTGTCGAAGGCGAATCTGGAGCGGGTCCGTGACCTGCCCGAGCTCAACGAGATCCAGGTCTACCGGCTGACCGCGCTCGACAACCGCTGGATCATCGCCCTCTGGCCCGGGGCCTTCCGCTACGAGTCGATCGAAGCCTGGTACCCGGCCACCCTCTGGAATCCGAATCCCCGGGAGATCCTCATGCTCGGGGACTTCGAGGGGGACCGGGGGCGGATGACCTACGCCGAGATGGGCGGCTGTTACTACGCGGCCCGTCTGGCCGCCTCCGAGGCGCTGCTCCGGATGGGCCGCCGGGCCGGGGTGCTCGTCCTGCGGGAGGTCCACCCCGGGGAGATCCTTCCCCTCGGCGTCTGGAACGTCCGGGAGCATGTCCGGGCGGCCCTCGCCCAGCGCCCGGAGGTCTGCGCCGACCTGGGGGAGTTCCTGACGCTCGTCCGGACCGGCTTCGAGATCCCGCTCGCCCGCTGGCTCGGGGCCAGCGAGTTCCTGCACCGGCTCCGGCACCAGCGCACGCTCGACGCCTACCTCGGGGCCCCCGAGCTCCCGGGGCCCCGGACCGGCTAGGCTCCCGCCTCAGAAGACCGTGATCTTGTCGGTCAGGAGCTTCTGGGGGATCGTGTCGATCTTCTCGAACCAGCCGTGGGCGACCGCTTCCGCCTCGTTCCGAACCTGGGCGAGCTTCACCCCGTCCGCCGGCAGGATCTGCAGGCTCGCGACCTGGGGTTCGTCGACCGGCTTTCCGATCTGGGAGAGGATCCGGACATGGACCTCCTTCACGTTCCCTCCGGTCTCCTTCACGATGTCGTTCGCGATCAGGTTGCCGAGGATGTTGTAGATCTTCCCGACATGGTTGATCGGGTTCTTGCCGGCCGACGCCTCGAGGCTCATCGGTCGGCAGGGGGTGATGAGCCCGTTGGCCCGGTTCCCCCGTCCGACCGACCCGTCGTCGCCCGCCTCCATCGAGAGCCCGGTGACGGTGAGGTAGTAGCGGCCGAGCTCCGGATCGTCGGCGGTGTTGACGTCGATCGAGACCTTCCGGGGGGTGATCTTCGGGGCCAGGTCGGCGATCTTGTCGTGGATCTCCTCGCAGACCGACCGGTACTCCTCCCCGTCCTTGATCTCGGAGTCGACGAGCGCGGCGGCTACGGTGAGCCGGATCTCATCGCCGGACCGGTAGCCCATGACCTTGACGTCCTCGCCGAGGGCGGTGAGCCGCTTCTTGAGCTTGAGCGTGAGGAACCGTTCGGTCTCGAGGACGAGCCGCTCGGTCTCGGAGAAGGGCGCGAACCCGACCCCGAAGGAGGTGTCGTTGGCCAGGACCGCCGTCTGCTCGAAGACCCCCCGCAGGTCGACCGAGCCGCTGCCGATCTTGCAGTCGAACTCGACCTGCTTCGCGACATCGAGGTGGGCACAGACCGAGGCGATGTACTTCTGGGCCGCCTCGATCGCGACCGACCGGAACGGGAGTTTCTCCCCGTTGACCTCGGTCGTGGCCCGTCCGACAAGGAGGACGTAGATCGGCTGGGTGACCCGCCCGCCGCCGAACTTCGGCTCCGAGGCGCCGCCCACGACCTGGGTTTCGTCGGTGTTGTGGTGGAGGATCTTCCCAAACTCGTCCAGGTACATCCGGCACAGGGCCCGGCTCACCGATTCGGAGACGCCGTCCGCAATGGAGTCCGGGTGACCCAGGCCCTTGCGTTCGACCAGTTCGACGTCCTGCTTCTCGATGTGGACCGTTCGGAGCGGTTCAACCTTCAGGTTCCGGGCCATGGTGCACTCGGAGTCGCCCGAGTCGGAGGGGGGCATAAAACTTGCTGAAACGACGAGGTTCACGATGGGTTGCGCGCGGCGAAAAGGGATTTCACCATGTGCGGGTCGGCCCGTTGGAACCCCGACGCCTCGTAGTAGCGGCGGGTGCCGACCGCGCTCAGCACATAGAGCCGGTCGAACCCTCGGTCGCGGCTCTCCTCTTCGGCGGCTTCGATCAGCCGCCGGCCAAGGCCATGATGCTGGTAGTCGCTCGGGCCGTTGCCCGCCTGTCCGACCGGGACCTCCGCCCCCAGGACCTTGAGCTCCCGGATGATGGGCGCCGGGAGCGGGTCTGAATCTCCGTCGTCGGGGATCCGCAGCCGGAGGAACCCCGCGACCGCATCCTCCCGGGGGGCCTCCCAGGAGAGCAGGAGCTCGACCCCGCCGGCCGACCGGTACCCCTGCCGGACCAGGACGAACTCCGAGAGGGGGGGCGTTGCCCGCCGGCCGGCCTCCCGGCACCTCAGGCACCGGCAGTAGTGGCCCATCGACCTCAGCCGGTCGCGCACGAGTTCGCGCAGGTTGCTCGCCCGGACCCCGGCGGCGAGGTTGCGCGAGGGGATGTCGCGCTGGATCCGCTGGATCCGGATCCACGGGGGGATCTGGCGCTTCATCTCCGCCAGCAACGCGACCGCGGTCTCGGTGTCGTAGGGGGTGTATTCGCCCCGCTCCCACTCGGCGTGAAGGCGGGTCATCGGGACGACGAGGGTGGGGTAGATCTTGAGCATGTCCGGGACGAACGCGGGGTCCCGGGTGATCCGCCGAAAGTCCTCGAGATCGGTCGCCGGGGTCGCCCCGGGGAGCCCGAGCATCAGGTGGTAGGCGACCTTGAGCCCCCTCGAACGGGCCGCCCGGGTGGCCCGGGCGACGTCGTCCACCCCGTGGGCCCGTCCGGTCCGGTCCAGGACCTCGGGCCGCAGGCACTCGACGCCGATCTCGACCCGGGTCACGCCGGCGTCGAGCAGCGTCGGCAGGATCCGCTCGTCGCACCAATCGGGGCGGGTCTCGACGGTGAGCCCGACCAGGCGGCGGTCGGCGGTTTCGTTGCGCTGCTGGGCTTCGGCCAGCGTGGCGGATCTCCGGCCGTTGAGCCCGTCGTAGATGCCTCGGAAGACCGATTCGATGTAGGGTCGCGGCCGGGCCGGGAACGTGCCTCCCATGACGATCGCCTCGACCTTGCTCGTGGGGTGCCCGATCGCCTCGAGCGACTCGAGCCGGTGCCGGGTGATGCGTTCCGAATCCCAGTGGAACTCGGCCCCGCGGAGCGCGGACGGTTCCTCCCCGGTGTAGCTCTGGGGGGAGCCCATCGTCACCCCGCCGGGGCAGTAGCTGCACTGGCCGTGCGGGCACGGGGCCGGAGCGGTCATCACGGCCACCACCGCCACGCCCGAAAGCGTCCGGCTCGGCTTCCGATAGACCCGCCCCGAGAGCCGGGCCCGTTCGTCCGCGTTGAGCGAGCTCAGGTACTCGACGTTCGACGGCAGCGCCGAGCCACCGTGGGCCTTGGCCCAGGCGATCTTCGCCCGGTGCAGGGCATCCCCGGCCGGCGGCGGGCGGCTCTGCTCGGGGCTCAGCGTCGGACCCATGATCGGGTCTCCCCGAGGAGGACATACGGGGTGTGCTGGAGCTCGGGGACGGTCCGGGCCCCGCTGAGGAACATCGCCACCTTGAGCTCGTGGATCCACTGGGCGATCTCGCTGCGGGTGGCCTCGAAGGAGGTGGCGGCGGCCCGAAGCACCCCGCCGGCCACGCCGGCCGCGGTCGCGCCCAGGGCGATCGCCCGGGCGATGTCGAGGCCGGAGCGGATGCCGCCGCTCGCGATGACCGGACAGCCGAGGGGGGCGACCTCCAGGACCGAGACGGGCGATGGGAGGCCCCAGTTCCAGAAGGTCTGTCCGACCCGGGCCTCCCGGACGGCGCCCCGGTCGAGGGCCCGGTAATGCTCGACCGCCGCGAAGCTGGTGCCGCCGGTGCCGCTCACGTCAAAGGCCCGGACCCCCCGGTCCCTCAACGGCTCGGCAACCCGGGCCGAGAGGCCGGCCCCGGTCTCCTTGACGAGCACCGGAAGTTCCGCCGCGAGGGCGCCGATCCGGTCGAGCACCCCGCGGGCCCGCCGATCCCCCTCCGGTTGGACCATCTCCTGGAGGTAGTTGAGGTGGATCGCGAGGGCATGGGCTCCGATGAGGTCCACGGCCGCCCGGGCCTCCGCACGGCCGAGCGCCGGGGCGCCATCGGCCTGGGGGATGAGTTGGGGCGCGCCCACATTGGCGAGCTTGAGCGGTACCGGGTACTGGGCCACGCAGCTGAAGCTCGCCGGAAACTGCCCCTTCTGGATCGCCGCCCGCTCGCTGCCCACCCCCATCGCGACCCCGAGTTCGGCGGCGGCCCGGGCAAGGTTGGAGTTGATCTGGGTGGCGCCGGGGTAGCCGCCGGTCATGCCGGTGATGACCAACGGGGCCTCCAGCCGCTGGCCGAGCAAAGTCACCCGGGGGTCGACCTCCTCGAAGTCGAAGTCCGGTAGGGAGTGATGGATCAGCTCGACATCGTTCCAATAACGGTAGCGGGTCTCGACCGGGCGATCGAGCACGAGCTTCACATGCTCGGCCTTCCGATGGCTCAGGTCGACGCCGCCGGCCTCGGAAGAGTCAGTGGGCCCCGGCGCTCCACCAGCTCCCATAGACTCGCTCTCCCCGAAGGGCCCGGGTGAGGCGACCATCCGAGAGCCCGCTAATAAGACCTGCGTCGACCCCGGCCGCCGCGATCTTCCGCATCGCCTCGACCTTTCCGACGATCCCCCCGGTGACATCGACGCCCCCGGCCCCGGGGGTGAGCCGCTCGAGGACCGTCTCCGAAAGCTCCGGATAGATTCGTGGCGGTCCCGGAGGGCCCGCTTCGAGCACCCCCGGCACATCGCTCACGAACAGGACCCTCTGGGGATGAAGTTCGGTCGCCAGGGCGACCGCGAGGGTGTCGGCGGAGAGGATCGAGAAGCCCCACCGGTCGTCCGGGACGACGTCCCCGAAGGCGACCGGGATCGCCCCCCGGTCCAGGACCGTGGTGAACGGCGTCAGGTCGAGATGGACCGGGCGCCCCTCCCGCTGGAGCACGTGGGTGGCCATCGGCACGGAGACCGGATTCGCTCCGGCCGCGACCAGCGCCCGCAGGACGGCGAGGTGGAGCCGCCGGACCTCGGTCCCCACGATCGCGGCGCCCCGCACCCGGCCCGGGCGTCCGTCGGGCGCGACCGCCAGGCCGAACCGTCGGGCCCCCGGGTGGCCGAACGATCCCGCTCCGTGCAAGAGGATCAGGGGGCGGTCGGCCGCCTCGGCAATCTCGGCCGCCAGTCGCGCGAGGATCTTGGGTCGGAGCGCCTCGACGGCCCGTTTGCGGGTGAGGATGCTGCCCCCCAACTTCACGACGGACGACGGGCGAACCCCGGACGCTGCGGGGGGGGGACTCATTCTTGAGCCTAGCTCCCGGAGTCGAGCCCCGCCCGGCGGTCCATCAGCATGAGGAAGCCGATCGCGAGCAGCGCCGCCGCCGGTATCAGGGTCCAGTCGGCGGTGGTGGTGATGTTCGTCAGGAAGTAGGACATCACCGTGAGCCCGATGCCGATGAGCACGGCCGCCGCCACGATCCACGGGACCGAGAGCGGGGTCTTGGGGTGGGCGCGGTGGGCCGGGGCAGGGCTTCCGTAACCGGACATCCCCCGGGGAGCGCGTCGCCCCTTCAAATGGCTTCGGTTCGGCCCCAGACCCGGAGTCCGGCCGTCGCCCAGTGAAAAGGTACATATGGCTCACCCCGTTGCGACGGCTGCCCCTGACCCGGGCAGGTTGTTGCAGTGTCCTCCACGCCCGATGGCCCCACGGGCATTCCCGCCGATGGGCGGGAGATCAGCCGGGGGGCCGCGGAGGGGGTCCCCTCCTCGGCCGACCACGGGAGCCTGCCGCCGGCCGTCGGTCCCGCGCCCGGCCCCTCCCTCCCCCCCTCGGGGACGGCCACCGAGTTCGTCGACGCCTATCTGGCCTCGAAGAGCGAACTGTTCCGGGGGAGCCGGGAGGTGCTGCGCGAGTCGTACATTCCCGCTCGGCTGCCCCATCGGGAGGAGCAGACCCGGCTCGTGGCCGAGATCCTCGCCCCGGCGCTCCGCGGCGATCTGCCGTCGAACCTCCTCATCTACGGGAAGATCGGGACCGGGAAGACGGCGGTCGTCGCCCAGGTCCGCCAGGAGATCCAACGACGGGGCGAATTGGCGGCGCAGATCACCTTCGTGACAGTGAACTGCGGCACCATCGACACCCCGTACAGCCTCCTCCAGACGATCGGCAACAGCTTCGCGGCCACCGAGGCGGACCGGATCCCGACCGGTTGGGCCCTCGACCGCGTCGAGCTGGCCATGCGGCGTCTCATGGATGCCCGGGGCGGTACCGTCGTCCTGGTCCTGGACGAGGTCGACCGGCTGGTGGCCCGCAGCGGGGACGGGGTGCTCTACTCCCTGAGCCAGCTCAACACCGAACTGGAGAAGGCGCGACTCGCCCTCGTCGGGATCTCGAACGACCTCAAGTTCACCAACAACCTCGATGCGCGGGTCCGCAGCCGGCTCAACGAGGAGAAGATCCTTTTCCCCCCCTACAATGCCCTCCAGCTCCAGGACATCCTCCGGGACCGGGCGCTGATGGCCTTCCGGGAGAATGTGCTTGACGCCGGGGTCGTGGAGCGGTGCGCCGCCTATGCGGCGCTCGAGAACGGGGACGCCCGGCGGGCCCTCGCGCTCCTGCGCCTTTCGGCCGAGATGGCCGAACGGGACCGGGCGAAGCGGATCACCCAGGATCACGTCATCAAGGCGAAGAACCGGCTCGAGCAGGACCTCATCCTCGAGTGCTGCCGGACCCTTCCGCAGCACTGCAAGGTGCTCCTCTACGCGATCCTCCTCGCCTACGAGAAGCGGAGGGCGAGTGTCCTCACGGGGGAGGTGTACGAGAGCTACTCCAAGCTGATCGTCCGGCTCGGGCTGCAGCCCCTCCACGCCCGGAGCATCAGCAACCACATCTCCGAGCTCGAGTCGCTCGGCCTCGTCCGGGCGATGATCGTCTCCAAGGGTCGGGGCGGCCGGACCCGGGAGATTCAGCTCGACGTCCCGCTCCACGAGACGCTGCCCGCCCTCGAAGACGATCCTTTCCTCCGGCCGATCGCCCGGCCGAGGATGCGCAACCAGACGCTGCTCACGAACTTCGACAACCCGGCCCGGTCGCTGCCCTGACCGCCCCTTCAGGGGGAGCTACCGAGTAACGGAATCTGTTCGCCAGTTCACGGTAGGATCGGATTGTGTGGCTCCAGCCCGCACGAAACAGGTTCTTCCGGGTTTGGGGTGGGTAGCCTGATGGCGTAGGAGCGGTTCCGGCGCGCCGGTGGATGGTGGGCAGGACGCGGATCTCTGGAGCCGTTTGCTCGGGCTGGAGCCTCCTTGGTCGGTCGAACGGATCGAACTCCATGTGCGAGAGGAGAAGGTCGATGTCTATCTGGTGCATGTCGACGGAGCCCTCTGGCCGTGTCCGGAGTGCGGGAAGAAGCTCCCTGCCTACGACCACAAGGACGCGAGGGTCTGGCGGCACCTCGACACCATGGCGTTCCAGACCTGGGTCCACGCCCGGCCTCCTCGAGTGGAATGCCCGGACCACGGCGTCCGTCAGGCCGGAGTCTCCTGGGCCGAGTCGAACAGCCGCTTCACGAAGTTCTTCGAGCGTTTCGCCATCGATGTGGCCCGGGAGACCGACACCAAAGGCGCGGGGAAGATCCTCAAGCTCAGTTGGGACGGGGTCTGGGGCGTCCAGGAGCGCGCGGTGGCTCGTGGCCTACGGGCCAAGCCGCCGGTGGCGCTTCGGTTCATGGGCGTCGACGAGAAGGCCGTCGGCCACGGCCATCAGTACGCCACGATCGTCTACAACCTCGAGAAGGGGACGGTGGAGTGGGTCGGACAGGACCGAAAGAAGGAGACCCTCGACGGGTTCTTCCGGAGCCTCAGCGCCGAGCAGAAAGCCGCGATCGAGGCCGTAGGCCTCGACAGGTGGGGGCCGTTCATCGCCTCGATCCAAGAGCATGTTCCCGGGGCGGAGGGGAAGCTGGTCTTCGATCCGTTCCACATCGTCGGCCACATGAACGAGGCGGTGAACGACGTCCGGAAGAGAGAGCACCGCCAGCTCTCGGAGGAGGGAAGGAGCCCGCTCGGCGGCACTCGATTCTGGGGGCTGTACGGGCGGGAGAACCTACCGGAGAAGCACCGGGAGGGGTTCGCCGCCCTCCAGACGGCGCACCTGAAGACCGGGCGAGCCTGCGCGATTAAGGAGGCGCTCCGCGACTTCTGGGCACCGGACTCGAAGAGGACGGGAACGGCGTACTGGCAGTGGTGGCACTTCTGGGCGACGCCCAGCCGCCTGACGCCGGTGATCCGTGGGGCGCGGATGATGAAGGGCCACCGGACGGGGGTGCTGAACTACTTCGAGCACCGCATCACGAACGCGGTCGCGGAGGGGCTGAACTCGAAGATCGCGACGATCCAGAAGATGGCCTACGGGTTCCGGAACAAGGACCACTTCCGGACGGCGGTCCTGTTCCGGTGTGGGGGCCTTCAGCTACACCCGGTGACCCACCCGATTCCCGGATGAGCCCCCATTCGATGACTGGAGTGCGGAAGCCTTACCACGCTGAAGTTTCCGATGGCTCGATCCCCGGGCGCCGCGTTCGGTGCGCCGCGCTGGTTCGTGCTGAACGAACCCGAAGAGGGGCAGGTAGGGTTCGAATGCCAGCGATGGTTCGACATGAACTGAAATTCGAGGAGGAGGGCACCGCACGAATCCGAGGCAAAGGGTAGGTTTCCGGACATACTCTTAGTCTTCGCAGGGTATATATCTTCGGAAAATTTACAACTCTTTCGGGAAAATGGTCGCTCAGACCTCAGGGGCGGATGCGCCCTCCCCTCCTGCCTATCCTCAACATCCGGGCCCGCGACACCGGTTGTGGATCCCCATCGCAGCGATAGCGGTGACAGCCGTGGTGGTTTTGAGCGGGCTGGCCCTTGCCGGCATCATCTTCAAGCCGACACCTCTCATAACTACGACTAAGACGAAGACCGCTCCCGGGAGTGTCCAAATCGCCAATGAAACAAGCATTCTCGGAAACAACACGATGAGTGACCTGACCTCCAGCGGGGGAGGGTTTTACAACTTCACGCCGGGCGCCCCGGGCGTCTCGAGTTTGCATTCCGGCAGCCTCATCGTCAGCGGCTCAGGCGACGGCCTACTTCGGCGGGTGGTCTCTGTGGCATCCAGCGGCAGCGGCACTTCGGTCTATACCGTTCCCGCGTCGCTTTCTCAGGTGTTCCTCAACGGATCGCTCCGGTCGGCTGGGGAGCTAGACTTTGCCGGAGCCTCCGGCGGTAGCAGCCACAGCTCGGCAGGAGTTCCGGCAGCTGGGCCACTTTTTTCGCTTTCGCTTCCCTTTGACCAGGTATGGACCACATCGAGCGGTTCCCAACTGTCAATCTCGGGGACTGATGTTCTCTCAGCCAACTACGTCCTTGATGTCAATTTTACACTGTTCCACGGCCTTACAGGATTTTATTTCGTCCTTCAGGTGACGAACCAGATACAGGCAACTCTGTCAATTTCGCAAACAGTCTCCTTTGACCTGACCCACCCGATCTACAACAAGACGCTTGACCCAATCACCTTCTTCCTTGGCCCGGTTCCTGTGGTCCTGGTTCCCGTTCTTAACTTCAGCGTCGGGCTAAGTGTGACCGCAACAGCCTCCGCAGTCACTTCGATCAACTCCTCGGAATCGCTGGCTGCCGGTCTCAGGTTCGCGAACGGGACGTGGACTCCTGTCTCTTCGGAGTCGCACAACCTCACCTATCAGCTTCCAAGTGTCAGTGCGTCGTTGGATGCCCAGGCGTACATCGACAGTCCGCATTTCGTTCTGGAGTTTTACGGGGTCGTTGGGCCGAGCTTTACACTGTCTCCATACCTGCGCCTGCACGGGGTCTATCCCGGATGCCCGTCACTAGCCCTATATGCTGGCCTTGACGGCACGGCCGGGATCGACTTGGGCGTCTTGAGTGACACTAGTCAAGTACTCAGTTACCGTTTGTTTAACCTCGAATGGTTGCTTGGTCAATATCCCACAGTTTGCAAGGCTGACGTCACGTTCCATGAGAGTGGTTTGCCGGCTGGGACCGCTTGGTCCGTCAGCTTAAACGGAACCACCCTTAGCTCCACGAACTCGTCGCTAGACTTCCTGGAGCCGAACGGAACCTATCGATTTTCGGTGGGACCTGTCGCCGGCTATACGGCAAACCCGCCATCGGGCAGCGTGAGGTTGACGGGGACTCCCGGGTCGGTCCAGATCGCGTTTGCCGCAACACCGCCGGGGTCGTATCCCGTGACGTTCACAGAGTCGGGTCTACCCCCCGGAGTAAGCTGGACGGTGACTACGGGCGGGACCACCTACCGCTCCATCCTGAGCCGCGCCACATTCGTCGAGGGGAACGGAACCTATTCGTTCATTGTCGGTTCGCCGGGATATCGGGCGACACCGAGTAGCGGAAACCTGACCGTGGATGGTGCGGCGGTAAGTCAGACGGTCGTGTTCACGGTGGCCTCCGCCGTAGGACCGTACATCTTTAACTCGACCGTGGCGAACTCGAAGGACAATCTGAGCCTCCCCTCCGGTGGACAGCAGTACCTGTATGGGTTCGCTGTCGGAGGGGCCAGTAATACCTCGGAGTTTTTTAGGGGTGAATACGCCACAGGAGTGGCGGCGGACGGTCACATCGCCTCTGCGCTAGCAATGACGCCATCATCTTCTAACAAATTTACCACGAATGACACCTACTACACGATCGGCGGTGTAGGGGTGGCGGGCTACGCTTACTCGGCCGAAGCCTACGGTCAGGACGTACCACCGGTAGAGTCGGTCACGACCTGGAACTTCTCCTTCAACCTATCGTCATTGGCATTGATTGTAGTAGTCGTAGTCACAGGCGGTGCTTGCTGTTTGAAGGTGACAGCAACTTTCAACCTAACTGTTGATGCCATTTGGAGTGGCACCGGAGGGAATGCCCTGGAGATTGCGACAGCTCAACTCAGTAGGGGGAGCTACACCATCACGGATCAAACGACAAACAATGATGGTGGATCCAATACGCGAGCTGATCTTCTTGGTGTGTTTGCCTACGCCGCGAGCCCGGTCTCGATAACGAATAGGGCGTTCGGTGCGTATCCGGCCGCCTTCGCCCCGGCCCCCCATTCGTCCCGTACTTTACGCGGGGGCAGTTTCAACCGGGGGTACGGTGGCCGAGCCGCAGTTCAGATTGCCTTGACCCGACCGTCCGGCGCCCCCCACGGGAATCGCGCCGGCTCAGCCGGCCGGTACACCTCGGGGTCGTCGTCCGGGAGCATGGTTTGGGGTCGCCGGATCGATCCCATCTCTAAGGAGATGGTGAGGGTGGGGCGACGTGGCAGTTTGGCTCTACCCCCAACTTACGGGAAACCGATTTCATCCCTCTCCTCGCCCCCCCGTCCAGCCATCTATAGAAGGGCTATGGTGCGACGCTAGTCCTAAGCCCTGTCCTGGCCAGGGGTGTCCTCTAGTCAGCCAGAAAGAGGGCCCTCCACCCACTCGCTCCACCCTTCATCCCTCGTGAAGGGCGGGCCCTCTTTCTGGCTGACTAGGCCGACGTCTCTTCAGTCGACGAGCCCGTCCCGGTCGCGGGGACCCGGCCCTCGGCCTTGCGGCGGGCCCGTTCCCGGCGAAGCTCCCGGAGGTCCCGGTCGAGGTCCCGGAACTCCCGGTTGTAGCGGCGGAGCCGCAGCCGGGCCATGCCCTCGAGGGTCGCGATCTCGCGGTCGAGGGCCTCGTCGGAGGCCCGGTAGCCCCCGCCCATCGGCTACTCCACGTCGATCTGGGCCTTCTGGAGCCGCTCGGAGAAGTCGACGAAGACGGTCTTGATCTCAGTGAACTCCTCGATCGCCGCCGACCCCGCCTCCCGGCCCCCGTTGCCGGTCTGCTTGATGCCCCCGAACGGCAGCTGGACCTCTGCGCCGATGGTGGGCGCATTGATGTAGGTGATCCCCGCCTCGAGGTCCTGGATCGCGCGGAAGGCCTTGTTCACATCCCGGGTGTAGAGGGCCGAGGAGAGCCCGTAGTCGACATCGTTGGCGACGCGGACCGCCTCCTCGTAGCTGCCGACCTTGAGGACCGAGAGCACCGGGCCGAAGATCTCCTCCTTGGAGATGCGGGTGCCGTGCGCGGTCTCGAAGACGGTCGGCTCGATGAAGAATCCCCGGTCGTAGAGCCCACCGGTCAGCTTCCGGCCGCCGCGCCGGAGCCGGGCCTCCTTCCGGCCGATCTCGATGTACTCCAGGATCTTGCGTTCCTGGTCGGCACTGGCGACCGGGCCCATGGCCGTCGCCGGGTCGAGCGGATCCCCGACCGGGAAGTGGTCGAGGCGCCGGTCGAGTTCGGCGAGGACCTGGTCGTAGATCTTCTCGTGGATGATGAGCCGGCTGGTCGCCGTGCACCGCTGTCCCGAGGTGCCGAACGCCCCGAAGAGGACCCCGTCGACCGCAAGCGGGATCGCGGCGTCCTCGAGCAGGATGACCGGGTTCTTCCCGCCGAGCTCCAAGTGGACCATCTTGAGCGACCGGGCGCCCCGAAGATAGACCTCCCGGCCGGCCTCGACCCCGCCCGTGAAGGAGACGGTACGGATCCGGGGGTCGTCGATGAGCGCATTACCGACCACCCCTCCGGGGCCGGTGACGAGGTTCAGCACGCCGGGGGGAAGGCCGGCGTCCTCGTAGATCCGGACGACCTCGACCGCACAACGGGCGGTGTTCGACGCGGGTTTGAAGACCACCGTGTTGCCGGTGATGAGCGCCGCCGCGATCTTCCAGTTCGGGATCGCGGTCGGGAAGTTCCACGGGGTGATGCAAGCGACCGCCCCCTTGGGCTGCCGGACGGTCAGGCAGAACTTCGACTTGAGCTCGGACGGGACGGTCTCTCCGAAGAGCCGGCGCCCCTCCCCGGCCATGTACTCGATGAAGTCGATCGCCTCCTGGACATCCCCCTTCCCTTCGGCGATCACCTTGCCCATCTCCCGGGTCACCCACCGCCCGACCTCCTCCTTCCGCTCGGCAAGGCGCCGGGCGGCCCGGAGGAGGATCTCCCCGCGCTTGGGGGCGGGCGTGTCGCGCCAGGCCGGGAAGGCGCGGTGGGCGGCCGTCACCGCCCGCTCGACGTCCTTCGGGGAGCCGCTCACAAACGAGGCGATCGGCTCCCGGGTCGCGGGATTGAGGGTCGTGAACCGCTTCGCTCCCTCCGGTGACTCCCAGCGTCCGTTGATCCATAGACCAAATTCTTCGACCGTCGCGGCCATCCTCGATCTCCCCGCCCCCGTGAGGCGGTGGGGCTCTAAAACTCTGGGGGGCCGATCCGGGCCGGGCCGACCGCGCCGTTTTAAGGCCCCCGGGGGCTGAGGCGCCCACCATGGAGCACCGGCTCGAAGTCGAGATCCAGCTCTCCGATCCTCCCGCGGACCTCGCGGCCGCGGAGGCCCTGGTCCGCCGGGTGGCGGACGAGGCGATCTCCAAGACGCTGGGGAATCGAGGGGTCGGGACCCTGGCCGAACTCGCGGTGGACGGGTCGCTCGTCCGGCTCGTCCTGGAGAGTGACGGGGCCCGCCCCCATCAGGCGCTCCTCTCGCTGGTCCGCCGTCTGGGCGAGGAGCTCGGCCGGAGCCAGAAGATCGGGGTCCGCGGATTCCGTTCGCCCCGCTATCGGGTCACCCTTCCGCTCGAGGCCCCTCCGAAGGCCGAGGTCACCCTCCCGATCCCCCACCGGCTGAGCACGGAGGGCACCCGGGCGGTGCTCGAGCTGCTCGACCTTTCCGAGGAGGCGCTCCGGGACAACTACATGGACCGGGCGGCGGCGTTGGTGCAGGAGAAGGTCCGTCGCCAGCACTACGAAGGCAAGGAGCAGTACTGGGCCCTCCTCTCGGAGAGCAGGCCCCGGGAGGTCCGCTTCCAGAAGGACCCCACGGAAGAGATGCTGGCCCGATCCTGGGTCAAATCCGGCCCGACGAAGGGCAAGTGGTACCTCGGACCGACCGCCGCCCACCTGCTGAGGACGATGGAGCGGATCGCCCGGGAGGAGGTCCTCCTTCCGCTCGGGTTCCAGGAGGTCGTTCAGCCGCACCATGACTCCTTCGACATCCTCCTCAAGACCGGCCACCTGGAAGGGCTGCCCGGTGAGTTCTACTACGTGGCCGAGCCCACGACCCGGGACCCGGCCGCCTGGGAGCGGTTCACCGACCTGGTCAAGATCACCCGCCAGGTCCCGGAGGAGGAGCTTCGCCGGATGGTCAGCGGTCCCACCGCGATCTCCTGCTACGCCCAGTGTCCGACGACGTACTGGTGGCTCGGCGGGCGCACGCTCGCGACCGACAGCCTCCCGGTGAAGATCTTCGACCGGGCCGCCGTCTCCAACCGGTACGAGAGCGGCGGGCGCCACGGCCTCGAGCGGGTGGATGAGTTCCATCGCATCGAGCCGGTCTATCTCGGGACCCCCGAGCAGCTGACCCAGCTGAGGACCGAGCTGCTCGACCGGTACACGCGGGTCTTCGACCGGATCCTCGAGCTGGACTGGCGGACCGCCTGGGTGACTCCGTTCTACATGCAGCAGAGCGGCAAGGTCGGGGTGGACGATGCGGTCGACCGGGTCAAGGGGACCATCGACTTCGAGGCCTATCTGCCCTACCGGGGCTCCCGGGCCGACTCGGAGTGGCTGGAATTCCAGAACCTGTCGATCGTCGGGGACAAGTACACGAAGGCGTTCGCGATCAAGGCCCAGAAAGGGGAGCTCTGGAGCGGCTGCTCCGGGATCGGGCTGGAGCGCTGGCTGACCGCCTTTTTGGCCCAGAAGGGCCTCGACCCGGACGGGTGGCCGTCGGCCTTCCGTGCGCGGGCCGAGCCCCTCCCGAAGGACCTCCACTTCCTGTAGGCCGGCGAAGCCGCTTTGGGCACCGGGCCGGTCGGGGGACCGGGGCGTCGATGGCGCGGCAGCGGTCGCTGGAGGAGTTTTCGGGGGGGGAGGCCGGCCGTACCGGGACCCCGAGCCCCCCGTCGCGTCCGCACCCCCCGGCGCTCCCGAACCTCTGGGAGGTCGAGGAGGGCTATGTGGTCCATCCGTACCTACGGCCCCGCCGGTTGAGGGCGCTGCCGTTCCAGCTCGATCTCGCCCGGCGCGGGGTCGACGAAAGCCTGCTGGTGGTCTTGCCGACGGGGCTGGGGAAGACGGTCATCGCCGCCCTCATCGCCGCCGAACTGCTCCGGCGCTCCGACCGCCGGCTGCTCCTCCTCGCCCCGACGCGGCCGCTCGTCCAGCAGCATGCCGCCTCGTTCGCCGATTGGCTGATCCCCCTCAAGACGGCCCGGTTCACGGGGTCGGTCCGCCGCCCGCTCCGGGAGGGGTCGTGGGAGCGGTGCGACCTGTTGTTCGCCACCCCCGAGATCGTCCGGAATGATCTCGCCACCGGGGCATACACCCTCCGGGACGTCGGCCTCATCGTGTTCGACGAATGCCATCACGCCATCGGGAAGTATGCCTATGTGCCGATCGCGGAACGGTACCTTGCCGAGGGACCGGCCGACCGGCGGATCCTCGGGCTCACGGCGTCCCCCGGGGGCCGCGACGCGCACATCGAGGAGGTGGTGGACCATCTCGGCCATCCCCGGGTCGAGGCGCGCAGCCGGGAGGACGAGGGGGTCCAGGAGTTCGTCCAGCCGATCGACGTCGAGTACCGCTGGGTGGAGCTGCCCGAAGCGACCCGGACGGTGCGCGACCACATCGTCCGCGCCGCCCGGGCGACGGCGCGCAAGCTCCAGCAGATGGGCTACCTCAGAACCAAGCCGATCGCCGCGCTGGGGGTCAAGGACCTGGTCCAGCTCCGGGCCGAGATCTTCGCCCGCCCGGGACCGATGGTGCGGAAGTTCGGCCCGCTCTACCACCAGCTGGTCCTGCTCCACCTCCACCAGCTGCAGGAGCGGGTCGAGACCCAAGGCCTCGAGCCGTTCCGGGCGTACCTCCGACGGCTCTCCGAGAAGCCCAAGCCCTCCCGCGGGGATACCGCTGTCCTGAACCACCCGGAGGTCGTGGCCGCCCGTGAGGAGGCCGAGGCGGCCCTGAAGGCGGGCGGGTTGGCCGTCTCCCACCCGAAGCTCGACACCCTCATCGAGATCGTCCGGGAGGAGATGGAGCGACCCCGCGAGCGGCCCCCGAGGATCCTGGTCTTCGCCCAGTACCGCGACACGATCGAGACCATCTGCGCCACGTTGGAGGGCCGGGGATGGACGGTCGGCCGGTTCGTGGGCCAGGCGAGCCGGGGGACGCGGGACAAGGGCATGTCGCAGACCGAGCAGGCCCAGGTGCTCCAAGGATTCCGGCACGGCGCCTTTTCGATCATGGTGGGCAGCAGCGTGGCCGAGGAAGGGCTCGACGTGCCCGACGTCGATCTGGTCGTCTTCTTCGAATCGGTGGCGAGCGAGATCCGGGCGATCCAGCGGCGCGGGCGGACCGGACGGTCGTCGGTCGGCCGGGTGACGATCCTGTTGACCGAGGACACCCGGGACGTCGGCCATCAACGGGCCGAGGCCCGGCGAGAGCAGTCGATGCGCCGGATCGTCCGGCGGTTGTCGCGGGCCTCACGGCCCCCGGACGAAGGCTCCGAGGGACCCCCGCGGCGACGCCGGGCCGCCCGCGAAACCCCCTCCTCATAACTTTGGCGCTCCGCGACCGGCCGGTACGACTCGGGCGTCGGAGTTAAATCGGCTCGTCCGACTCGCCGGCCCGGTCGACATGTCGGGACTTTCGGCCCTCAGCCAGAACCTGGGGTTGGCGGTGTTCACCGGGATCCTCTTGGGCCTCACGGTCTACCTCGTCTACGCCATGATCCGCCCCGAGCGCTTCTAGGGGGTTGCCGTGTTCCCCCTGGAGAGTCTCGTTGACGTAGCCCTGCTCATTGCCCTTGTTCTGGCCGTCGCCCCGTGGTTTGGGGCCTACCTGGGGCGAGTCTACCTCAACCGGCCGGCGTTCGGGGACAGCCTCCTCACGCCGATCGAGTCCTGGATCTACCGGCTGCTCGGGACCTCCCCCCGCGAGACGATGCGGTTCAAGGAGTACGCCTTCGCCCTCCTCCTGACGAGCGGGGTCCTCTTCGTCTGGATGTACCTCATCCTGACCCTCCAAGCCGGGCTCCCCGGAAACGTCCTCGGGATTCCCAACATGTCCTGGGACCTCGCCTACCACACGACCGCCTCGTTCCTGACGAACACCAACTTCCAGCACTACAACCCCCAGGCGTCGATGAGCCTCTGGGGGTCGCTGCTGAGCCTCCAGGTCGCGATGTTCCTCTCGGCGGGCTGCGGGCTCGCGGTCGTGGCGGCGTTCATCCGGGGGTTCACCCGCAAGGACGGGACGCTGGGCAACTTCTACGTCGATCTCGTCCGGACGATGACCCGCGTCCTGCTCCCCCTCGCGCTCCTCGCCTCGGTCCTGCTGGTGCTGCTGGGGCTTCCCCAGACCCTGGCCGTGTACGTGACCGCCCACACCCTCGGCGGCGGGACCCAGACGCTCTACCTCGGGCCGGTCGCCTCCTGGCAGGCGATCGATCTCCTCGGCACGAACGGCGGGGGCTGGTACGCGGCCAACGCCGCGATGCCGTATGCGAACCCCTCGGCCGCCTCCAACCTATTGGAGACCGGGCTCATGTTGCTGATCCCCCTTTCCACCCCGTTTGCCTTCGCCGAGATCGTCCGGCGGCCCGGCGAGGGCCTTCCGTTCGTCGGCACGATCCTCATCGTGCTGGTGGTCGGGATCGGTCTCTTCCTGTTTTTCCAAGCGGGCCCGAACCCCTCCCTGCTCGGTCTCCACGGCCTCGCCCAGAACTCGCTGGGCTACCCGACATTCGGGACCGAGTCCCGGTGGAGCTTCTCCGAGTCCTCGGCGTTCCAGGTCGTGAGCATCTACACGAATACGGGAGCGAACAATCTCGCGATCGGGAGCCTGAACCCGCTCGCCCAGGGGGTCCTCCTCTTCGGGATGTTCACCCAGAGCACCCCCGGCGGCGTCGGCACCGGCTTCGGCATGCTGTTGGTCTTCGCCGTGATCGCGGTCTTCGTGGGCGGGCTCATGGTGGGCCGGACCCCCGAGTACCTCGGCAAGAAGGTCGGCAAGGAGCAGATGCGCTGGTCGGCGGGGCTGCTGCTCCTCCATCCGGCCCTCGTCCTGGTCCCGCTCGCCATCGCCATCCTCGGCGGGTTTGTCGTCTTCGGGGGCGGCATCGCGAGCCACGCCTACCTCTTCACCTCGGTCCTCTACGAGCTCACCAGCGAGTCGGCGAACAACGGGAGCTCGCTGGGCTCCTTCGCCGACAACACGCTCTTCTTCAATCTGGTCGGCGGGACCGTGATGCTGATCGGCCGGTTCTATCCGATGATCGGGATGCTCGCGATCGGTTCGATCTTTGCCGAGCAGGAGGTGCTCCCGCCCGGCCCCGGCACCCTGAGGACGCGGAGCGCCACCTTCACCATCTACCTCACGCTGCTCCTCGTCATCATCTCGGCCCTCCTCTTCCTCCCCGTCCTGGCCCTCGGGCCCTTCGCCCAGCTGGGGTTCTGATGCCGGCCGTTCCGGGCGCACCGGCCGCCCCTCCCGGGGCGGAGGACCCCGCCGAGGTCGATGCGGCCGCCGCGGCGGCACGGCCGGTGGTCGGTCGGCGCGCCTCCCACACGAGCGTGCGGCGGGTCCTGGCCGACTCGTTCCGGATGTTCGACCCCCGACGGGAGATCCGCCAGCCGGTGATGTTCACCGTCTGGGTCCTCTTCCTCTTCGTCGTGGTCCTCACCCTCTTTCCCCGGGCCTTTCCGGACATCGCCTCGAGCTACGATCCGGGCTACTACCTCGCGATCTCGCTGATCCTCTTCCTCACGCTCTGGTTCAGCCACCTGGGTTCGGCGATCGCCGAGGCCCAGGGGCGGGCCCAGGCCGACAGCCTCCGGCAGATCCGGGGCGGACTTCGGGCCCGGCGGGTCCAGGGGGATGGGAGCGTCGTCTGGACCCCGTCGCCGGAGCTGAAGCTCGGGGACATCGTCGAGATCCGCCCCGGTGAACCGGTCCCGATCGACGGGGATGTGACCCAGGGGGCCGCCCTGGTCGACGAATCGATGATGACCGGGGAGTCCCAGCCGGCCGTCCGCGAAAGCGGCGGGGACAAAACCAGCGTCCTGGGGGGGACCCAGGTGATCCAGGGCACCATCCGGGTGCGGATCACCGCGACCCAGGGCCATTCGTTCCTCGACCGCCTGATCCAGCTGGTGGAGAACTCGGGCCGGGAACCGACTCCCAACGAGCTGGCCCTCTCGGTGCTGTTGGCCTCGCTGACGATCGCGCTCATCACGGTGATCGGCACCTTCGTCTACCTCGCCGACTTCACCGGCATCGTCCGGGTCAACATCGCCACCCTGGTCGCGCTGTTCGTCTGCCTGATCCCGACGACGATCGGCGCGCTCCTGCCGGCGATCGGCATCTCGGGGATCAACCGGGTCTCGAAGGCCAACGTGGTCGCCAAGTCCGGGAAGGCCGTGGAGGCCGCCGGCGACCTGGATGTCCTCATCCTGGACAAGACCGGGACGATCACCATCGGGAACCGGCTCGCCGTCCAGTTCGTGACGGCCCCCGAGGTGCCGCTGTCGGAGCTCCTCACCGCGGCCATGCTGACCTCCTCCCTGGACGACACGCCCGAAGGGAAGTCGATCGTCCGTCTCGCCGCCCGCCGGGGGGCGCCGGCGCAGCGGCTCGACCCCGGAACCTACGACCTTCAGCCGTTCTCCTCGGAGCGGCGGATGAGCGGGATCCAACTCAAGGACGGGACGGAGGCGTTCAAGGGATCGGTGGCCGCGATCGAGGCCTACGGGGCGGTCCTCCCGCCGGCCCTGCGGACCGCGACGACCGAGGCGTCCCGGCAGGGCATGACCCCCTTGGTCATCGCGGTGAACCGGCGGGCGCTCGGGGTCGTCCTGCTCAAGGACGTCGTGAAGCCCGGCATCAAGGACCGGATCCGGGAGCTCAAGACCATGGGGATCCGGACGATCATGTGCACCGGCGACAACCGGCTGACGGCCCGTGCCGTGGCGTCCGAGGCCGGGGTCGATGAGTTCATCGCGGAGGCGAAGCCCGAGACCAAGCTCGAGGTGATCCAGCGCGAGAAGGCCCAGGGCCGGCTGGTCGCCATGAGCGGCGACGGGACGAACGATGCCCCGGCGCTCGCCCGGGCCGATGTCGGCCTCGCGATGAACTCGGGGACCGGCGCCGCCAAGGAGGCCGGCAACATGGTCGACCTGGACAGCGACCCGACCAAGCTCATCGAGATCGTCTCGATCGGGAAGCAGCTCCTCATCACCCGGGGGGCGCTCACCACGTTCAGCATCACCAACGACGTCGCGAAGTACTTCGCGATCCTGCCGGCGATCTTCATCACCAGCTCGGGGGTCGTGCTCGCCGGCATCCAGTCGTTCAACCTGCTGGGGCTGTCCAACCCGAACCTGGCGGTCCTCGCGACGTTGCTGTTCAATGCGCTGGTGATCCCGCTCCTGATCCCCCTCGCCCTCACCGGCGTCCGGTTCCGGCCCCGGACGGCCATCGACCTTTTGCGCCGGAATCTCGTGCTCTACGGGGTGGGGGGACTCGTGAGCGCGTTCGTGGGCATCAAGCTCCTGTACGTCCTGCTCGCCTCCCTGAGCGGCTCCCCCCTGGCGCAGGCCCTGGGGTCCGCCGTGGCGCACCTCCTCCCGATCGGAGGCGTATGATCCCGGCCGACCCGGCCCCCCCGCCCCTCCCGCGGCGTCGCCCCTCCCCCCGGGCGACGGCCCGGCACCTCCGGGCCGCCGTGGTCCTGGTGGCCCTCTCGGTCCTGGTCGCGGGCGTCGCCTATCCGGCGGTCGTCACGGCGATCGCGCAGGAGATCAGCCCCGGGAGCGCCAACGGCTCGCTGCTGATCGTGGACGGGACGATCGTCGGCTCCTCCCTGATCGCCCAGAACCTCTCGGCGCCGTACCTCTTCTGGGCCCGGCCGTCGCTGAACGACTACAACCTGACGTTGGGCTACGACGGGGCCCCGGGGCCGACGACGGCGGCGCTCAAGGCGCTCATCAACGAAACCATTTCCTACATGGAGCGCTACGGGAACACCACCGTGAACGCCACGCTGCCGATCTCCCTCATCAGCGTCTCGGGCTCGGGCGTCGACCCGGACCTCGTGCCCGAGGCCGTGCTGGTCCAGATCCCGAGGGTCAGCGCCTTCGCCTCGAACCTGACCGGTCAGAACGTCTCGATCGCCGGCCTGACGGCCCTCGTGAACCGGGAGATCACCGCCCCTCTCCTCCCCGGGCTCGGGGTGCCCTATGTGGACGTCCTGAGCCTCGATCTCGCGCTCCTCGCCGAATATCCGGCGCTGCTCCAGGCCGTCGGGGGCCCCTGATGTACCACCAACTCCTGATCCCGGTCAAGGAGCCGTCGGAGGTCGAGCCGACCATCGAGATCGGGGCCCGGCTCCTCGAACCCGGCGGCGAGATCCGGATCCTCCACATCATCCCGACGACGACGATGCCCCAGGTCACCCGCGAGTGGCGGGCGTCGGTGAACATCGTCGTCCCCGCGCACGAGACCGGCGCGGCCCTCGACGTCCGCGTCGAGCCCGAGGTCCGGGCGAACGTCGATGTGCCGGGCGAGATCCTCGAGAGCGCCGAGGCCCACGAGGTCGATGCGATCCTGATGACCCTCGCCGGGGACCGGCGGAGCCGCAACCCGTTCGTCGGCCACACGGCCAGCGCAGTCCTCCACCACGCGCGCTGCGACGTGGTGATCGTGAATCGCCTCGCCCTCGCCAGCAGCCGGGTCCCCCGGATCCTGCTCCCCACCTTCGGGGAGATGCCGACCCCCCGGGCCCTCCAGATCGCCGAGGAGCTCGGCCTCAAGATGCCGGGGGTCGCCCTGACCGTCCTCTCCCTGGCCCCCGAGGGGACCGCGCCGACCCCCCCGGAGCCGGAGGGTACCAGTCCGCGGGGGCTGCCCCTCCGCCACAAGTACGTGGGCGGGTCGACACCGTTCGTCCGTCGGCGCCGGCTGCCGGAGTTCCTGCTCGGCATCGCGGCCCGCGAGCGCTACGGGCTCCTCCTGATCGGGGAAGATTCCCGGGCCGGCACGACCCCGCTGCTCACCCGCCGGTTCCTGGAGGATCTTTTCCGGGCCGCGCCGTGTCCGGTGATCGCGGTCCGCAGCTGAGGCGTCGGTGGCGGAGCTCTGGTTCGTCGGTCTCGGCCTCGGAAGCGAGCGGGACCTTTCCGGGCGGGCCCGGGAGGTGCTCGAACGGACCCCCGTGATCCTGGCGGAGGAGTACACGAGCCTCCTCGCGCCCGGATCGCTGGACCGGCTCTCCGGCGAGCTCGGTCGCCCGATCCAGCGGCTGAGCCGGGAGGAGCTCGAATCGGAGCGGCCGGTGCTCGAGGCGCTGGCGCGGAGCCCCCGGGTCGCGCTCCTCGTGGTCGGGGACCCGTTCGCCGCCACGACCCATACCGCCCTGCGCGTCGCGGCCGAGCGGGCCGGCCATGCCTGGCGGTACCTGCCGAATGCGAGCATCCTCACCGCGGCCGCGTCGTTCCTGGGGCTCATGCACTACCGCTTCGGCCGGACGGTCTCGATCCCGTTCCCCGCCCCCGGCTTCGCGCCGACCTCCTTCCTGGACGGCCTCCGGGAGAACCGTGCGCGCGGGCTGCACACGCTCGTCCTCCTGGACCTGCGGCCCACGGGGCCGGCGTTCCTCACCGCGGGCGAGGCGATCGGGATCCTGAGGGCACGGGACGCTCCGCGGACCGCCCTGCCCCCGGGGGCCGAGCTGGCCGTGGTCGCCCGGATCGGCACCGACACCCCGGCGGCCTGGTACGGGCTCCCCGAGCGGCTCGTCGGAATCGATTTCGGCCCCCCGCTGCACGCCCTGGTGGTCCCGGGCGGCGAACTCCACGAGGTGGAGGCGGCGGCGGTGGCCCGCTTCCGACCGGTCTAGCGGGCGTCGCCGGGGTGGCGGGAGCCCCAGTCGGCCACCCCGGCGCTGCGCAGGAACCGGTCGAGGGCATCGTGGTAGCGCTCGGGGGGGGCGCCGAGCAGTTCCCGGGCCCGGTCGGTCAGCGAACTGCCAAACTCCCGCTCGGTGGGGGAGAACCGCCAGTCGTGGGTCCGGGCCCGGTCGAGCGCCCGAAGGAAGGCGTAGGCGAGCCCGCGTTCCCGCCCTTCCTTGGGCAGTTGCTCGAGCGCGGTCCGCTCGGCGCCGCCGGGGCCCTGGGTCCGGAACGCCCGGGCGACGCTGTCGACGTACCGGGCCTCGGCCGCCAGGGTGGCGTACCGGGGGAGCGCGCCCAGGAGTTCGCGCTCATCGCTCTTGCGCTGGGCCCGCTTGAGGAGCTCGGCGACCCGGCCCGGATTGGCCCGGGCGTCGCGGATCCACCGCTGCGCCTCGGCGGGATCGGCGACGATCGTGCCGACGATCTCCTCGGCCGCCTCCGGCCAGAGCCGCTCCAGCGCCCGGCTCGCGGACGGCTCATCGATCTCGAAGAGCCCCGGGCGGTGGGCCAGGACCGCCTCGAGGGCCTTCCGTTCGAGCGGGGAGGGGGCGAGCGCGTCCAGAAACCGGCCCGCGTCGGCGCCGTAGCAGACGCCGCCGGCCACGAAGGCGGGCCGGTCCGACTCCCCGAGCCGTGGCCGGATCTCGGCCAGGTAGCCGTCCAGGAGTTGGGCATCGGAGATCCGGCCGTACTCGTAGGCGCGACGCAACGACTTCGAGATCGGGGGCAGGTCGGCGTGGACGCACCCTCCGCCGCCGAGGCATCGGACGTTGAGGGCGGCCGAGACCGGGAACTCGGCCGAGGGGTCGGGAACGGCGGTCCCCTCGGTCAGGCTCGCGAGGAGCTGCCGCTCGCCCTTGACGCATTTGCGGCAGACCCGGAACGCCACGCCGGCCCCCTCCCAGCGGACCTCGAGGTAGGGTCGGGGATCCTGCTGGTGCAGGTGGGGGCACTCCCACCGGCCGGCGTCCGCCCCCTCCTGGAGCCGGTACGGCAGCGCGGCGAGCTTCGCCGGCACGACCGAGGGGGGCGGCACCGGGGAGCGTCCGGACGACCAGAGTTCCTTGCCGACGACGAAGAAGTGGTAGCCTCGGCGGGCCCACTCCAAGTAGCCCAGGATGAGCCGCCGGGGGTCGTCGAACTGCTGGACGGCCGCCTCCACCTCGCGGGGCGCCTTGCTCAGGGGCGCGAACTGGACCTCGCCGCCGGGCACCGCGAAGGAGATGACCTCGGGCAACTCCCGTTCCAGATAGTAGTGGAGGAGTCCCGCATACGCCCGGGCCATCGGGTCGCCCCAGCGTCGGTCCCGGTCGAGCCGCTTCGCATCCTCCCGGTCCTCCCGGACCGACTCGAGTTCCGCCCGCAGCTTGTCGAAGCGGTCCCGGTCGGCCCCGTCGGTTAGCCGGGGGAGGAGGCCGTCGACCGACTCCCGGAGCCGTTCGGCCCGGTCGATGAGGTCGTGCTCGCGGACTCCGGAGGCGTGACGCATCTTCATCGCGAAGCTCCTAGGGCGCCGCGGTTCTTATTCCCGGTGGGGGTCGCAGAGGCGGAGAAACCGGGCGAAGAGTTCGGTCCCGCGCAGGGTATGTTCGACCTCGGGATGGAACTGGACCCCGAAGAACGGACGGGCCGGATGGGCCATCGCTTCGACCGCACAGCTCGCCGAGTGGGCCAGGATCCGCCACTCCGCCGGGGGGCGCACCACCTGGTCGTTGTGGCTCGCCCAGACCGGCCAGGGGTTCGGGAACCCCTGGATCAGCGGATGGTCCGGCGCATCGAAGGTCAGGTCCACCCGGCCGAACTCGGGGGCGCCCCGGGCGACGGCGCCGCCGAAGTGGCGGGCCAGGAAATGGTGGCCCGCGCAGATGCCGAGGACCGGCACCTTCACCTCGTCGATCCATTCGGCGACCCGGCCGAGGGTTTCGGAGCCCCCGAGGCTCACGGCCCCCCCCGAGAGGACGTAACCGTCCGCCTCCAGGTCGGCCGGGGACGCGGTGTTGGGCCGGATCTGGGCGTCGGCTCCGAGGTCCCGGAGGACCCGCCATTCCCGGTGGGTCCACTGGCCGCCGTTGTCGATCACCACGATCCTCACGGTCGCTCCTCCCGTGGGGCCTCCGCGGGCTCGTCGGTCCGGGTCGAGAGGGAGCGGACCGTCCTCGCCAACTCCCGGACTTCCGAGCGCATCTTCAGCATCTCCTCCTCAAAGGGCGTGAACCCCCCGGACGAGAGGATCCGGTGGGAGATGTAGATCCCGATGAAAATCGCCCCGACCAGGGCCAGGACGGTGGTGAAGACCAGCGCGGAGATGAAGACCAGGGGGTTGGCGAGCGCCGACTGGATCGGGAGGGTGAAGAACCGGGTGATCTGGGCGATCTCGATGATCAGCAGCACCCCGACGACGCCGATCCACAGCGCGGTGAGCGCCCGGGGGGTTCTCATGTCGGGCACCCCGAGCCCAGGTTGACCAGGGCGATCGAGAGGGGCAGGCTGCTGAGGCCGACGCTGGAGGGGATCGAGAGCCCCGGGGTGAAGCTCTGCGCCGCCAGGGCCGATGAGGTCAGGTTGAAGGCCACCAGCCCGCCGTAGCAGGCGCTGCCCTGGGAGACGTACAGCGCCGAGACGTTCACGGCGAAGAGGGTCCGATCGGTGGCCCCCACGACGGCGAGGGAGTCGGTCGCGTTGGTCCACGTCGCCGGGCTCCGGTCGGGCCGGTGCCCCCACACGAATCCGGTCAGGATCCCCAGGGAAAGGGACTGGTAGCGGACGTCGCTGACGCCCCAGAGGTAGAGGTGGGTCGCGGTCCCGTTGGAGTCGACCACGAGTTCGGCCTGGGTGAAGATCGTCCCGGCGGCCGGGGGCCCCGTCGAGTAGAGGACCGGCGTCAGGATGATCAGGGCCAGGAGCAGCACCGCAAACCCGACCCAGGGCATCGGGAAGAACCGGCGCCAGGCGATCCGGTCGTCGTTCATGGGCGATCCTCCTTCCAACCGCGGTAGAGTCGCTGGGGCAGTCCGAGCTGCTCGAGGACCTTGCCGGCCAGGTACCGGGTGATCTCGTCGACCGTGGTCGGCTTGAGGTAGAAGGCCGGGGCGGGATCGACGATCGCCACGCCCACCTCCGCGAGCGTGGTGAGGTTCCGCAGCAGGATCGGGGAGAGGGGGGTCTCCCGGGGCATCAGCACCAGGCGCCGGCGCTCCTTGAGGTGGACATGGGCCGCCCGGGTGAGCAGGGTGTCGGAGAGGCCGTGGGCGATCTTCGCGACCGTGTTGGCCGAACAGGGGACCACCGCCATGCCCCGGGTGGGCCGCGACCCGCTCGCGATGGTCGCGGCCAGGTCCGAATCGGAGTACTCCACGAGGCCGGGGCGGCGGAACCGGTCCAGCGAGTAGCCGCACTCCTCCCGAAGCACGGCCCGGCCGGCCGGCGTCGCCACCAGGGCGACCGGGATCCGGTCGGCCGCGAGGGCGTCCAGGAGGTGGCCGGCGATGGCGCTTCCGCTCGCGCCCGTGATGCCGACGACGACCGGTGGGTCGGAGGCCGACGAATCCATACCTTCCTGTTAAGCTCCGGAGCGAATGGGTCGATAAGAGGGTTCGTAACCAGATGACCGCCCGCGTTCCGGCCGCGATCGTCGGGGCCGGCCATACCCGCTTCGGGGGGCTGGCCGACGGTCCCCGGGCCCTCCTCAAGTCGGTGGTCGACCGGGCCCGGGCGAGCGTGGATCGGGGGCTCTCCGGAGGGGGCATCGATGCGGTTTTCCTGGCGACCCTGGGGTTCGGCGGCTGGCAGATCGGCAACGCCTCGGCGGTCCTCGCGGAGGCGGCGGGAATCGTCGGCGTGCCCGTGACCCGCGTCGAGAACGCCTGCGCTTCGGGCGGCTACGCGCTCCGGGCCGCGGCCGACGCGGTCGGATCGGGCCGGTCGAAGCTCGCCCTGGTGGTGGGCCTCGAGAAGATGACCGATGTGCCCAACGCCCGCCGGCGCTACTGGCTCGGCGTCTCGGGGGATACCGAGTGGGAGCGGCTGAGCGGCCTCACCTTCGCCGGGGTCTACGGGCTCCTGGCCGCCCGGTACATCGCCGACCACCCGGACGCCCGGGAGGCCCTCGCCGAGGTCGCCGTGAAGAACCACCGCCACGGCCTGGCCAACCCGAACGCCCAGTTCCGCAAGGCGATCACCCGCGAGGCGGTCCTCGCCGCCCCCAAGGTGGCCGATCCCCTCGGGCTCCTGGACTGCTGCCCGGTGAGCGACGGCGCGGCCGCCGTCGTGATCGCCCCGTCCGACGAGGCGCACCGGTATACCGACACCCCGGTCCATATCGTCGGCACGGGCGCCGGCTCGGATCACCTCGCGGTCCAGGACCGGCCGGATCCCACCCATTTCGCTGCCACTCGGCGGGCGGCCGATGAGGCGTTCCGGCACGCCCCCTTCGATCGACGGTCGCTCTCCCTCATCGAGGTCCACGACTGCTTCACGATCGCCGAACTGATCGCCCTGGAGGATCTGGGGTTCGCCGAGCCCGGGGGAGCGGTCCGGCTCACCCTCGACGGATCCACCGCGCGGACCGGCCGTTGGCCGGTCAACGTGGACGGAGGGCTCAAGGCGAAGGGCCACCCGATCGGCGCGACGGGCGTGAGCCAGGCCTACGAGGGGTTCGTCCAGGTGCGGGCCCAGGCCGGGGAACGGCAGGTCCCCGGGGCCGAACGCGCCCTGCTCCACAACGTCGGGGGCTCCGGCGCCAGCGCGACCGTGACCCTGCTGGCGAGGGGGTGAATCGGTGACTCCGCCGATCCGCGCCGTCCGTGTCTGGGGGCGCCTCGCCGACCCCCAGGGCCACCGCCTCACGGCCCCCGACGAAGACGAGTTCACCATGGCGATCGCGGCGCTCGAGCATCTTGGGGACCGATCGGCGCCCACCCTCCACGGGGTCGGTCGGCTCCCGGAGGTGTTCCGGTGGGGGCTTTCCGGCGCGCTCGGCCGATCGGTCGCACTCTGCGAGCACCCGCCCGGCGCGGAGGGTTGGAAGGCGGCCCTCACGGAGGTGGCGGGAGCGGCCTCGACGCCCTCGATCGTCTTCGGGGTCGACGGCCCGGGCCATCTGCTCGATTCGCCCGGCCCTTGGCCGGGGTTCGGCGCCGCGGCCTTCGCCTTGGATCTGCGGGAGGATCCGGGGTTGCGGGAGCGGCTCCTCGCTTGGGTTCCGAACGGGGCCCCCACGATCGAGGCGGCCCAGGCGATCGTCGATGCCCTAGCGCAGCCCCCGGGGGGTCGGCCCACCCTGGACCTTGCGGGCTGGGCCCCCTCAACGGCGGGCCCCGGGGGGGCCGACCCGGAGCCGAGCCGCCATCTCGAGCGGTGGGCCCAACGGGCGGTCAGCGAAGGGGCGTATATGCCCGAAGCCCGGTACCGGGAGGGGATCGCGAGCCACTGGAGGCTCGCGGCGGACCGGTGTCCCCGGTGCTCAACGGTCACCTTCCCCGTCCGGGGATGGTGCCGGGGCTGCGGCGCCGCGGACGATCTGGTCCGGTTCGAGCTCCCCCGCTCGGGCGGCCGGGTGGAGGCGGTGACGACGATCGGCAAGGGGGGCCAGCCGACCGAATTCGACCCTCTGGTGGAGTTCGGCGGGGCCTACGATGTGGCCCTGGTCGAGCTCGCGCCGGGTCTCCGGGCGACGCTGATGATGACCGACTCCCCGCCCGGAACCGTGCGGGCCGGCGATCGCATCGGGACCGTGCTGCGTCGGCTCTACCCGATGGACGGACAGTGGCGGTACGGGCTGAAGGCCGTCCTCCCTGCGGCCCGCGAGGCGCCGGGCCCGGCGCCGGACCCCTAGGTCGACCGGTCAGGCGAATCCGGGAGGTTCGGACGAGGACGGGCGCTCCGCCGACCGCCCCCGATAGGGCTCGCTGGCGATGCCGAGCTGAAGGGCCAGCGCCCGGAACGTCGTCACCAGTTCGGCGATCGACCGGGCCATCTGCTGCTGCTCGGCCCGGAGTTCGGCGAGTTCCTGGCGCAACTGCTGGACCTCGACGAGCCAGCGCTCGGGCGGGGAAGGTGGAGCGGGCGGCATCCCGTCGGCAACCCCCTCGTAGTTTATGAGCTCCATCCCCGGGGGACGGGGCCGGCTTACCGGGACGCGCCGGGGCCGAACGGATTGTCGCTCGCGCCCTGCTCGACGAAGGGCACCCACCGACCCTGCTCCCGGGAGAAGTCGACCCGCTGGAGATCGACCACGAACCCCTTCAGGAGGTCCGAGTCGGCCGGACGTACGGTGACAGAGTAGACGTAGATCCCGAAGCCCATGAACTCGGAGATCCGGCGCAGCACCTCGGCCAGGCTCTCCCGGGGGACGGTGACCCGGATCGCGGTCTCCCCGAGCAGCTGGCTGAACTCGTCGATATCGAACGGCCGCTCCAAGGAGAGGAGCGGCGGCGGTGGGGTGGGGAGTCCGGGAACCGCCGCGGGGGGCTTGGCCGCCGGAGAGGTCGGGACCCTCGGGACGATCGCAGGGGCCGGGACCGAGGCCGGAGCCTTCGGGGGGTACCGATCCAGTACCGGCGAGGGATCCCGGCCCACAAACCCTCCCGAACGGGGGGAGGGTCGGGGTTTCGGAGCCGATCGGGGCGCGGTCGATCTCCGGGGGTTTCGGGTCCGTTTGCGGGCGACCATTCCCAATCGGCGCAGCCACCCCCCGGGGCAAGATAAGATATGGGGACCGGCTGTGCCGAATCGCGTCCGACCCGCTCCCGGTCCGCCCACCTCCTGTGAGTGAGGGGGTTGTAGCGAAACGAACCGTGCGAGCCACCCTCATGGAAGGGGTGGTGTGTAGCGACCCGAACGACAGATGGATTATGTAGGATAGGGTAGCTCCGTTGGCCAAGCCCGAGTCCCACGACGCGGGCAAAAGAGAGGAAACGAGAATGCCGGCGCGAGTAATGCAGGAGTTCCAGGCCCCGCGGGGCCTCCCCCGAAAGACGGCCTCGGTCTGCCCGGAGTGCATCAAGGTCATTCCGGCGGTCGTCCGCGAGAAGGACAACCGGGTGATCATGGAGAAGACCTGCCGGACGCACGGGTACTTCTGGGATATCATCTCCAACGACGTGGACCTGTACCTCCGGATGGAGGTCTATGCCCACGACGGAGTCGGCTACGAGAACCCGTACTACGATAAGTTCCGCGGCTGCCCGACCACCTGCGGGATGTGCAGCCACCACAAGTCGCACACCGGGCTCGCCCTGATCGACCTGACCAACCGCTGCAACCTCAAGTGCCCGGTCTGTTTCGCGAACGCGAACGCCGCGGGGTACGTCTACGAGCCCACCCGCGAGCAGATCCACTTCATGCTGAAGACCCTCCGGGAGCAGAAGCCCGTGGGCGCCGTGGCGGTCCAGTTCTCCGGTGGGGAGCCGACACTGAGCCCGCTCTTCCTGGACGCGGTCTCGATGGCCCGGGATCTCGGCTTCAAGCAGATCCAGGTCGCGACCAACGGCATCCGGATGGCCAACGAACCCGGCTTCGCCCAGGCGTCCCGGGACGCGGGGCTGCACACGCTCTACCTCCAGTTTGACGGGCTCGACGACGAGATCTACCGGAAGGTCCGGGGGGTCCCGCTGCTCAAGGTCAAGCAGAAGGCCATCCAGGCGGCGCGGGAGACCCACTCCTCGCCGGCCGAGCTGGCCCAGGGGAAGCCGGACAAGCCCCTCAGCGTCGTGCTGGTCCCGACCCTGGTCGGCGGTTTCAACGAGAAGGAGATCTGGCCGACGGTCAAGTTCGCCATCGACAACATCGATGTCGTCCGCGGGGTCAACTTCCAGCCGGTCGCCCTCACGGCGCGGATTCCCGACAAGGACCGCTTCCAGATGCGGTTCACCCAGTCGGACCTCGTGCGCATCCTCTGCACGGACGGGCCTTTCGAGAAGTCGGACTTCTTCCCTGTTCCGTCGGTGGCCCCAATCTCCGAACTGGTGAGCATCATCCACGGCGAGGAGAAGATGACCCTGACCACCCACCCGGGCTGCGGCTGCGCGACCTTCGCGTTCATCTCGAAGGACGGCCAGAAGATCACCCCGCTCCCCCGGTTCATGGATGTCGACGGGTTCTTCGAGAACGTCGAGTCGATGATCGAGAAGTACCGGGATGCCCGGTTCGCCCGGGTCCGCACCGCGGTCGCGGGCGCCCGGCTGCTCCACGATGTGGCCAAGTTCTTCGACTTCACGAGGGCCCCGGAGGGTCTCAACGAGAAGAACAGCGTCCGGGTCATCGCCTCGATTTTCACCGAGGGGAACAAGGAGGCGGTCGCCAAGTTCGCCTGGCGGACGCTCTACATCGGGAACATGCACTTCCAGGACGCCTACGACTACGATATCCAGCGCCTGATGCGCTGCGATATCCACTACGCCGTCCCGGACGGGCGGGTCATTCCGTTCTGCTCGTACAACTCGGGCCCGATCTACCGGACGGAGGTCGAGAAGAAGTTCTCGATCCCCATCCCGGACTGGCAGCGCGCGAAGAGCACGGCGGGGGTCCCCCTCAAGACCATCGAGACGATGGGGGTCAACGGCGAGGTCATCGTCGATCCGGAGTACTACAAGATCCGGGCGCTCAAGGGCGCGCCGGGCATGTCGTCGAGCTAACGCCGTAAGCCTCGAACCGGCGGCCAACCCTTTCCGACCGTCTGCCCTACGGGGCGGACGGTCCGAGTTCATTGAGCGGGGGATTCCTCGGCCCAAGCCGGCCGATCTTCCCACTATAGCCCGAGAGTCTCTTCGAGGCAGCGGGTACTCGGTCGGCCCGAGGGATCGGGCGATCCGGGGAGCTAGAGTCGAGTCCTACGGACCCCGGGGGGGTGCCGCTTTCCGAGCCCCTGCCGCGAGCGGGACGCATGGGGCCCCTCCCGCCCTAGGGCCCTCTGGCCGGTAATCCAAAGGTGGTAATACTTCCTCTACCTTCCAGCGCTGTGCAGTCCCCACGGGGATGGATCTGGTACCTCATCCTGGGCGTGGGAGCCACAGTGGTGGTCACGCTCATTGCGGCGTTCCAGTTCACCGGGGTCGGCAAGACGGTCTGTATCCCCCCGGAGATGATCCACGGATCCGGACCGCAGTACACCTGCTCCCCGGCGCTTTCACCCTCGATGATGGTCGGAGCCTACCTCGTCTTCGCGCTCGGTGCGGTGGCGATCCTGGTCGGCGTGATCGGTCTGCGGAGACTCAAGCGCTCCCACCGCACCGGTTGAGCCTCGGATCTCGGTTCAACCCTGACCTCGGGAAATCGACCCTCGTGATCTAGGGTCGAGCGGGTCGCCGGCTCGGCGCTGGGCCGCGACCTCTTCCGGAGGCGGCGTGGGTGGGTTCGGAGCTAAACGTAGTTCCAGTCGTAATAGGAACTCTGCCAACTGATGGTCAGGTAGCCGTACCCCGACATCGGACTGGACGTATTCGCCAGCGTGTACCACTCCGAGGTGCTGACGTAGCCGGACTGCTGAGTCATTCCGATCTGGGTGTAGTCGTTGTTCTGGACCTCCGAGGCATCCGAATAGGTCACCCCTCCCGCCACAAAGTTTCCGCCCCACATGTGGATGTATCCGAACCGGGGGAGCTGCATGGTGTGGCTCCAGGTGTAGAAGAAGAAGAAGGTCCCCGAGGCATCGACCCCCTCCACGATCTCGGTCTTATAGAGCGGGGCAAAATTGAGCGGCAGGTTCTCCGTCGACGAGGAGCAGGCGCCCTGGGTGTAGTCGCAGACGTAGGTGTCCCAGACCTGGAACGGTCCAGTACAGACGAAGCCACCCCACCACTGTTGGACACAGTTAATCACGCTCAGGCCGGAATAGATGAGATCGATCCCGTAGCTGTCGCCGGGACTCGGGATGGCCGCCCCGGGGTACGAAATGGCACTCTGTCCCCCTGGAGTGTAGTACTCGTACCAAGACTGGTAGTTCTGATGGAAGTTGCCCTGGACGTCGTACTCATAACCGGCCTGGAGAAGTCCGTTGTTGCCTCCCAAGGTGGGGGAGATGCCCACCCACACCGAGCCGAAGGCATCGACCGAGGCGTAGTACGGCACGTTGATCGGTGTCTGCGGGGGTGCCGAAAGGGCAACCACCGTGGTGTACGCCCAGGCGTTGGAGATGTTGCCGGTCGCTGAGGAGGGAGTCGAGTAGGCGTAGCCGGCCCAGTTGGTGGAGTACGCGTATCCCCCGTTGTAGGTGGCGTTCGACGGCGTGGTTTCCCAGGGCCCGGTCAGGACCCCCGTCGAGACGGTCCCCACCCAATACTCCTGGTGGGCCAAGCCACCATCCTGGGCCGACGCGATCCACTCCTCACCGAACGTCGCATTGGAGATCCCGCTCGGGGCCAAGAAATTCAGGGTGAAGGTGAAGTTGTTCACTCCCCAGGTGGAGACCAGGCTGTTGAAGGTGTTCGTGGAGTTCAGTTCGAGAAACATCTGGAGGATTTTGGCCTCGACGGACGACTCGCTCGGGTAGTTGTTCGGGTTCCCGGAGAGGTTCTGGATGAGCATCCGGTAGGCGCCTGCGACCGACGAGTCGATTACGCTGGGCGAAAGCAAGGTCGGCCCTCCCACGGGGGAGGGGGCGGAGGTGGAGGTGGTGGCCATAGCCGTCGTGGTCGGCGCAGGGCCCTGCCCGGCAATCGACACCAGCAGAAGGAGGGCAATCGCCACTGGCAGCGCCGCTCGCAAGACGGGCCGGGCCGTCATCGTTACCCTGAGGTATCCAAGCTATTTAGACGCTTGCTCCGCGGCCCGCCGACCGGCGGCGGCGTCCGGCGCTGCGGCCCTCCTCCGATCCGGGCTCCGGACGCCGTAAGCAAGCCCGACGCGCCTTCAGCCCCGTAGGGGGGCCCGGGGTGCCGGGGGAGGGGTGTCAGGGCCGGCCGGGTTCCGGGCGGGGGTCGCGCGGGGCCTGGGAGGCCCCGATCCGTGCCGAGTCGAAGGACCATTGATGGAGGGCGCGGCCCCAGTGATGGAGGGTTCCGAGCCCCCCGGATCGCTCCGGATCGGTCTCCACGGCGGCCCACAGGTCGGCCGGGTCGGGCACCTCCCGAAGACCCACGGGACGGCCCTGAGGGTGCATCCTCAGGTGACGGCCCGCGGCCTCGATGTGCTTGCACGTGCCGAGATCGCGTCGGCTAAAGTCGGGGCAGGTACAGAGCCCCAATCCCTGGGCCGAGCCCTCGGGAAAATAGACCCGGTAGATGGTCCGGTGGAGGGGATTGCGCACCTCGAGGGAGGGATAGGGTTCCCGGGCGAGGAGGGCGACTGCCATGGGTTCTTCAATCGACCGGCTTCGACGTTCGGCCCGGGCCACGGAGTCCGATGCCGCGCTGTGCGCGCGGAGACCACCCGGGCGGGAACCTTCGAGGGGCATCGCCCCGACATCCTCCACCCCTATTTTGGGTCCCCGCCCGAACCGCCGGTCGGGCCACCACGGTTATCTGGGCCAAGCCGGGTGGGGGCCGATGGCATCGTACCCCCGGCCGTCCTCCCCGCCTGAACGATCTGCCCAGGAACGGCGGCGCCAGCAGCGGCTGGGGCTCGGACTGCTGCTCAGCCTCCTCGGCATCTTCCTGCTCGCGATCCTGTTTCCCACCGATCCCTCCGCCCTCCTGGCCCTCCTGCCCATTGGAGGGGCCGGCATGCTGGCGCTCTGGGTGGGTGGGGTGCTCCTCGGGAGTCGCTCCGGCGCTCGATGAGCTCCCCATGAGCCTTCCCTGGAAACTGATCACGGTCGACATCGACGGAACCCTGACCCGGGGCCACGGCTGGCAGTACATCGCGGACGGGCTGGGCCGGCGCCCGGAATTCGATGCCGTCATGGAGGAGTTCCGCCGGGGCGGTGTATCCGAGGACCGGCATCTCGAACGGCTGCTGGCCCTGGCCGCGGGCCACACGGTCGAGGAGGTTCTCACCCTGGTGGCCTCAACGCCGCGGATCTCAGGGATCCGGGAGACCAACGACCGTCTCCATGGTTGGGGGATCCGGGTGGCGCTCCTCTCCCACAATCCACCCTATGTGGGCCGGTGGTACGCTGAAACCTTCGGGTTCGACGGATTCGCGGTGATGCCCGGGACCTACGGTGCCCCGGGCGCCCTCTCCGCACCGGTGGGCGTACGGGCCGACAAGCCGGGGGGCCTTCGGCAGCTCACGGAGCAGTTCCGGATCCCCCTCTGGAGGGTCCTCCATGTCGGCGACGGTGAGGCCGACGCCGCCCTGTTTCCCCGGGTCGGCGGGGGGGTCGCCTTCAATAGTCGAGAGGCCGGCGTGCGGGCCGCCGCGGACCTGGTGGTGGACTCCGACGACTGGTCCGCCATCCTCCCGGTCGTCCGCCGGCTGCGCCCCCGGGCTGAACGGTGACCGGTCACCGGGCCAGGGTACATATAGCGCAAGACGCGTCCAGACCGGTTGTGGAATACGTCATTCTCCGGGCGGTCCATCCCAGCCGTCTCATCACCCAGTTGCCCCGGGAGGTGGCGGAGCTGCTGGGGTTTCCCCCGGGAGGCAGCCTCGGCCGGACCGACAGCCGATCGATCACCTTCCTGGGCCGGGGCGCGGGCTTGGCCCGGGTGGTCGCGACGTACCCGGTCCGGGAGGCGATCGCCATCGAGTCGATCCGGGGCCGCCTGTTGGCGACGGCCCAGTTCGGGGAGAAGTTCATCTTCAGCCTCCCGACGAGCCTCTTGAGCCACCTCCGGGTCCAGGTCCGCAGCGCCGAAGGCCGACCGGGGCGGGTGACCGACGACTCCCTGATTTGGCTCCTGCCGTCGCCCGAATACTACCGGTATCGGGCCCGTACGGCGGACGGGGACGTGCGGGCCGGCCCGCCCGGCCCCTCCACCCTCGCCCACATCTACCTGCTCCGTTCGCATCTGCCCCTTCCGGCGGGGATTGCCGATCTCTACGAGCGGGATCGGGAGATCGAAACCCAGGAGTGGGCCCCCTCTCTCCGCGCCCTACGACGCATTGGCACCGACCAGCCCGTCGTTCCGCCGGCTCCGGGAATCGGAGGTCGGGTCAGCTCCCGCGCCGCCTCCCGATGAGCCGGATGCCAACCCCTGGGGTCGGCTCGGACGCTCGGCAGGCGCGAGAGAGAGGAAGTGACGCAATCCTCCGGGAGGCCGTCGTCCCGGGGCTCTCCGCCGGGGATCGGCCGGATCGCTCCCTCGGTTTTCCGACACCCACGCGCCGGAACGGAGACCGGTGGTCCGCGACGGAGGTCCCGGTCGCCGAGGAGCGGAAGGCCCGATCTGGGAAGTGCACCGACGATCGGTCGCCTCCGGCTTCGGCCGTGAACGTCGGCGCGGCTCCCCTCCGGTGAGTGCGGGCCCCTAGGGGAGGTTTGAGCGCAAAGCGCATTAGTTCCATGGGGCTCAACCTCCGGATGACTGAACCGCCCTCCGATCGACCGGCGCTCTCCCCTCCCGCGGGTGCCCGCCCGGATTCCGGGTCGCCGGATTCCCTCCGATTTTCGGTCGCCCACCTGGACCGGTCCGTGCGCCCTCAGGACGACATCTACACCTTCGCGGCCGGCGGGTGGATCGCCCGGAACCCGATACCCCAGGACCGCTCCTCCTGGTCGTCGTTCCAAGCACTGGCCGAGGCGAACCTGTCGAAGCTCCACGCGATCCTGGTCGAATGCGAATCGGCGGTCCGGAGAACCCCCTCGGACCTCCGCCCGGCCGTCCGGCTGGTCGGGGATTTCTTTGCCTCGGTCATGGACCGGGCCACCATCGAAGCCCGGGGGATCAGCCCCCTCGAGGGAGAGCTCGCCCGGCTCGCGCCCGGCGAGTGGCCGGCCCGGCTGCCCCAGCTCCTCGGCCGCTGGCACGATCTCGGGATCGGTGCGGCCTTCTCGGCGTACGTCGACGTCGACCGGCAGGACAGCGGCCGGTATGCGCCCTACCTGGAGCAGGGCGGCCTCTCGCTGCCGGACCGGGAGTATTACCTGGCCGACAGTTTCCTCGGGATCCGGACCGCCTTTCTGGCGCATCTCGAAAGGAACCTGGTCCTTCTGGGAGATGCCCCGGCCGAAGCCCACACCGCCGCCGCGGCGATCCTCGATCTCGAAACCGAGCTCGCCCGGGCGAGCCGCTCGCGCACCGAACTGCGGGACGAACTCAAGAACTACCACCGGCGCCAACTCGGGGAGCTGGAACGGGACTACCCGAACCTTCGGTGGCGCGAGTACCTGGAGGCGCGTGGGGGGGTGACGCCCGCCTATCTGGTCGTGGGGCAACCCGAGTTCCTGGACCGGCTCAATCAACTGGTCGCCGACCGGCCGCCGGCGACCTGGCTCGTCTACCTGCGCTGGCATCTGCTGCGCGCCGCCGCCCCCTGGATCTCGTCGGCCTTTGAAACCGAGAACTTCGAGTTCTACCACAAGATCCTCCAAGGTCAGCCGGAGCCCGAGCCCCGGTGGAAGCGGGCCACGGAGTTGATCGACGGCTGCCTCGGGGAGGCCCTCGGGGAACTCTATGTCGAACGGTACTTTCCTCCGGAGGCCCGTCGTCGTATGGAGGCGCTGGTGGCCGATCTGCGGGCGGTGTTCCGGGATCGGCTCGCCCGGGTCCCCTGGATGAGCCCCGAGACCCGGGAGAGGGCGTTGGCCAAGTTCGACCGCTTCCGGGTGAAGATCGGGCACCCCGAGCGGTTCCGGGACTACTCGGACGTGGGCATCGACCGGGCCGATCTCTGGGGCAACGTGGCCCGGTCCCGGGCCTTCGAAGTCGGCCGCCGCTGGCGGCGTATGGGCCGGCCGGTCGACCGGTCCGAGTGGGAGATGACCCCGCCCCAGGTCAACGCCTACTTCCACCCCTCCCTGAATGAGATCGTCTTTCCGGCGGGCATCCTCCAGCCGCCGTTCTTCGACCTGGACCAGGACGACGCGGTGAACTACGGCGCGATCGGCGCGGTGATCGGCCACGAGATCACGCACGGGTACGACGACCAGGGCCGGCGCTACGACGCCGAAGGGAACCTCAAGGATTGGTGGCAGCCCGGCGATCAGGCCGAGTTCGAGTCGCGGGCCCAGCGGTCGGTCCGCCAGTACGGGGGCTATGAGGCCCTGCCGGGCGCCCGGGTGAATGGGGAACTCACCCTGGGCGAGAACATTGCCGACCTGGGGGGGGTTTCGATCGCCTTGGAGGCGTTCCGCCGGAGTCGCGGGACCTCTGTCGCCCCCTCTCCCACGATCGACGGCTTCACCCCGGAGCAACGGTTCTTCCTCTCGTTTGCCCAGCTCTGGCGGGGGGCGTATCGCGAGCCGGCGCTCCGGCTTCGGCTCACCATCGACCCCCACTCCCCGGTGAGGTTCCGGGCGATCGGGCCCCTCTCGAATCTCGAGGCGTTCTACCGCGCCTTCGATGTCCGCCCCGGCGACCCGCTCTGGCGGGCGCCCGAGGAGCGGGTCGAGATCTGGTAGGGGGTCAACCCGGGCGGCGGCGGCGGCCGGGGCGCCCGCTCCGCCGCGGGGGGTCGACGTAGGCGGGTGGCCCGGGCGAGGGGTGCCCGATCCGGGCTCGATCGGCGCTGGCCGGCGGTGCGGTCCGCGAGGGCCCAGATTCCCTGCGGTCGTTCGAACGGTTCGACGACCCCCTCATCGGGCCGCGGTCGGACGGGGGAGTCTTGGGCCCCCACGCCTCGATGGGGCGGTCCGCCTATCCTCCGTTGCCGGCCCCGGGGGACCTCTGGAAATTGACCACCCGCTCCCGGGTGACGGCGCCGGCCAGCTGGGGGGGATGGGTGGGGGTGACCACCAAGACCGCCTCGACCCCCTCCGCGTCCATGAGCCCGACCGCCTCGAGCAGGGTGGAGTCGGGCGTGAGGGTGGGGAAGGTTTCGCGGGCGATCGATCCGACCGGTTGCGTCGGGCGCAGCCGGGGAGGGACGCCGAGGATATCGGCCAGCCGTACCTCCCCGACCAGGCGCCCCTCCTGGAGAACGGCCAGTACCGGGAGCGTCGAGTGGGACAACGCGAAGCCCGCGGCCTCGACGGTCGCGGTGGCGGAGACGGTCGCAACCTGGGGATCGAGGGCCCGCGAGGTCGGCATGTGGCGGAGGAACTCGGCGAAGTACTCGGTCGTATGGGAGGGCGAGGCGAGGCGGTTCTCCACCTGCTCCTCGTAGAGGTGGTAGTGGCCCGTGACGTAGTAGCCGATGAAGATCGCCACCATGGCCGGGACCAACAGCGCCTCCGACCCCGTCATCTCGACGACCATGAGGATCACCGCGATCGGCGCCTTCGAAACGCTGCCGAAGAACGCCATCATCCCGATGATGGCGAAGGCGGTCACATCCTGGGGGGCCGCCAGGCTGGGGAAGGCGAGGTCCATGAGGCTGATCACCGAGAAACCGATCGTCGCGCCAATGACGATGCCCGGCCCGAAGAGGCCGGCGCTCCCCCCCGAGCCGACGGTGAGCGACGTCGCCAGGATCTTCACGAAGATGAGCCCCACGACGAGCAGGAGGAAGAAGAGGGGCAGATGCCCCTGGAACAGCATCCATTGGACCACCCCGTAGCCGATCCCGATGGCGCCCACCGCGAGGAAGTGCTGGTACTGGGGGACGAGATAGTACAGGGCGGCCAGGACCCCCCCCATGAGGGCGACCCCGGCCGCCGGGACCGCGACCCGGGGTACGCGGATCGACCGGAAGAACGCCCGGGTCCGATAAAAGCTCACAACGTAGAGGATGCCGAAGAGCCCCGCGACCAGCCCCAGGAGCGCGTAGACCGGGAGCTGCGCCGGAGTCCAGCCGATGCCCCCCGGGATGACGAACTCCGGGCCGAATCCCTCGACCGACCCGAAGATCGAGTAGGAGATGACGGAGGCGATGATCGACGGCATGATCACCTCCGGCTCGAAGTCGGAGAGGTAGAGGATCTCGCTCGACAGCAGCGCGGCCCCGAAGGGCGCCTTGAAGATCGCCCCGATGCCGGCCCCGACCCCGGCCATCATCGCCACCCGCCGTTCCTGGGTCGTCAGCTTGAGGGGGTGGGCCAGGAAGCTCCCGAGCCCCGATCCGATCTGGGCGGTCGGACCCTCCCGCCCTCCGCTGCCCCCGGTCCCCAAGGTCAGGGTCGAGGCCAGGAACTTGATGGCCGGTACCCGGTAGCGGACGACCCCCCGGCCGCGATGGAAGGCCCGGATCGACTGGTCGGTGCCGTGGCCCTCGGTTTCCGGCGCGACAAAGCGGATCAGGAGTCCGGTGCCGAGTCCCCCGAGGACCAGGATGCCGATCAGCAGGAAAAACCGGTGCGGATCGGTGCTCCAGGAAAACGCCGCGCCGGGGGGCACCCCGTTGACCGGAAGGTTGATCCCGAGAAGGCCCCCGAGGAGGCCGTTGCTGACCACGGTCAGGGCCTCAAAGAACGCGATCGCGACAATGCCGGCGATGATCCCCACGCTGACCCCGATCAACGCCCAGCGGTACAGGCTCCGGGCCCCCCCCGAGGACAGTCGGCGAAGCCCCTGGGAGATCCGGCCCGGATCGCCGAGCGGCGGTGCGGCCCCGCTCGTCATCGGGCTACGCCGCCTCCGGGGCGAGGATGGTCTGTCGCAGGCTCTCCACGGTGACCTCTTTCCAGGAAGCATACCCGACCACCCGGGGGTCGGTCCGGCGGGCCGGACGGCGGGAATGGGGATCGATGCGCGCGGCGGCCATGCGGGCCGCTCGGGCCCCCTCGACATCGAGCGGCAGGTCGCCGAGGTGGATCGCTCGGGACGGGGCCACCCCCAACCGGCGGAGGGCCCGCCGGTAGATCCGCGGATCCGGCTTGGACCACGGGGCGTCCGCGGAGGTCACCATCGCATCCAGATAGGCGAGGATCTCCCAACGGGTCAACAATTGGCGGATCGCCCTCGGCGACTCGAAGATCAGGTTCGAGAGGAGGGCGATCCGGAAACCGGCGCGCCGTAACCGGGCCAACACCGGCCGGGCGCCGGGAGCCAGCTCGATCGGGGCGGAAAGGATGCCCCGGTCCAGATCGCGCCGCAGGGGGGTCACCTGGACCTGGCCGCCGGTCCGCTGGGCCATCCAGCCGGCCTGGCGTTGGAGGTCGGGCGCCCGGCCCTTCCGCTCCTCGGTCGCGCACCATCGCTCGAAACGGGCGAACTCTGCCTCGGAGGGCAGGTGGGCGGCCCGGGCCCGCGTCAAGGCCCGGATCCACGATGCCCGACGAGCGGCCACGATCCCCGGAATCGCCTCGGGGCGAGGGATCGCCAGGGTGTGCCAGAAATCGATGGTCGCCCCGAACCTCCCGTCGGATCGCGGAGGAGTCGTCCGAATCACCCCGACCGCCTCCAGGAGGTGGCCGGCGTCAGGTGGTCACGCTCGTAGATATGGATCGCTTCCTCGAAGATCCCGCGCAGCCGGCTGGCGGCGCGCTGGACGAAGACCCGCCGCGCCGTGAGCGCCCCGGCGTGACCCATCGCTTCGGCCTCGGCGGGATGCCGCAGCAGGTAGTCGATCGCCTGCGAGAGCCGGGGGACCGACGCCGGTGGGGTCGAGAAACCGTTGAGTCCGTCGTCGACCAGTTCGGCGACCCCCGCGCCCCGGCTGACCACCACCGGACGGTGGTGGAGCCAGGCTTCGACCACCACCAGTCCGAAGCCCTCCCACGGGGCGGGGTGAACGAAGACCGCCGCGGCGTCGTAGGCCGCGTCCCGGACCTCGGAGGGCACCGCTCCGGTGATGACGACCTGGGAGTCGAGGCGGCGGCTATGGATCTGACGACGGAGCCGTTCCTCCCACTCAACGGCCTTGGATCGTTCCGACGGCGCGGCCAGCTGCCGGGTGGAGAAGCTGCCGCCGCCGACCAGGACCAGCCGGGCCGACGGGATCCGTCGGGCCACCGGGGCAAACGCGTCGATCAGCAGGTCCTGCCGCTTCACCGGGTCGAGCCGGGCGACGTTGACGACGAGCGGACCGTCCCCGAGCCGGAACCGTTCCCGGAACCGGTCGGCCGCCCCGGGCGGCGCGCGCCGGTGCTCGGCGGGATCCACATACGGATAGACCTGGAACGCCCGGCCCTGGAAGCCGCTCCGGATCAGTTCTTCGAGGGCCCCGCGGGTGCTCACGACGATCGCGTCGAATCCCTCCATGGATCGGAGGAAGAAGCGACGCACCGGCTCCGGGTACCCGCGAAACTCCAGCGGGATGTGCCAGCGCAGGAGGGTCGGGGCGGCCGACCCGATCAGGGAGCCCACCAGGAGCTGCTGGAAGTCGTTGATGTAGAAGAGATCGTATTCGCCGAGGTGGGTCAGCAGCGTCAGGGCGGTCTGGGTGGAGTACTCCACAAAGGCCCGGTACTCGGCCGGAACGAACTCGGGGAACCCGGGCCCGTGGAACGACGCCCAGACCGCTTCCTTGAACCGACCGTAGAGCCGACGCTGCTCGGCCGTCAGGCGGACCAGTTCGAGTCGGTACCCCTCGTCGGTCCGCAGCTCCGCCGGCATCTCCTCGGTACCCAGGGCGACCCACCGGGGCTCCGGGGCGATCCATCGGCCGCCCCCGGCGCGGAGCAAGGCCCGCATCATCGGGACCACCCCGCCCACCTGTTCCGTGTACTCCGTCCCCAGCCGCCAGGGCCGGGCCCCTCGCCGGCGGGCCGCCGGTAGCGGACGGACCGGGGGCGTCTGGGTGTTGATGCACAAGCGGATCATGCTCTTCGCCGGAGTCAGGCCCCGGGCTCCACGTCGGGGGTCGGGGCGGGCGTCCGGGTGGTGCGCGGGGAAGGGACCGAGTCACTAAACCATTTCCGGTCGACGATTCGCCGGCCGCGAGGCACCGGCGAGCGCTTCCAGCGCCCTCAGGTACGCGACATGGCTGAACGCCTGCGGAAAGTTCCCGAGCGGAACCCGCCCCTCGGGATCAAACTCCTCCGGGAGCAATCCCAGCGGGCCGGCCGCTTCGATGAGCCCCGCCAGGCGTTCCCGGGCGCGGTCGGGTTCACCGATCCGGGCCAGGCAATGGACGAGCCAGAAGCCGCAGGGCAGGAACGCCCCCTCCGGGCCCTCGAGATGGTCACCGCCCCGGTACCGGTAGACGAACGGTCCGTGGGAGAGATCCCGTTCGACCCAAAGGACGGTCGCCCGGATCCGGGGATCGTCGTAGGGGAGGAATCCGACCATCGGGATCCGAAGGTTGGCCGCGTCGATCCTCCGGTTGCCGAACGCCTGCTCGAAACCCCCGTGGTCCGGATCGACCCCGCGGGTGAGCACCTCATGGCGGACCTCCTCGGCCGCCCGGCGATATCGCACCTCCCCGGACCGATCGTGACTCCAGCGGCAGAGGGTCGCGGCCCGATCCAGTCCCACCCAAGCCATCACCTTGGAGTGGACGTAGTGGTCCGGGGGCCCCCGGATCTCCCAGAGGCTCCGGTCGGGGTTCGCCCAGCACCGTTCGATGACTTCCGCGACCGGCTCGAGTTCCGGCCAGACTTCGGCCCGGCTCGGGGGATCGACCCGGGCCAGCAGGGCCGCCGCGTCGAGGAGTTCACCGAAGATGTCGAGCTGGAACTGCGACGCGGCGCCGTTCCCGACCCGGACCGGGCGGGAATCGAGGAAGCCCCGGAGGTGGGGGAGGGGCCGTTCGGAGAGGTCGGGGTTGCCGTGGGCGGCATAGAGCACGCGCAGCGGGCGGGAGCCGCTCTGCCGGAGCCGGGCGGTGACCCATCGGAGGTACGCATGGGCTTCCTCGAGATGACCCCGGGAGAGGAGGGTCTGGGCCGAGAAGGCCGCGTCCCGGATCCAGACATACCGGTAGTCCCAGTTGCGGCTCCCGCCGGGCCACTCGGGCAGGGAGGTGGTCGGCGCCGCCACGAAGGCTCCGGACGTGGCGTGGGAGAGGAGCTTCAGGACCAGTTCCGAGCGTTCCATTAGGGGCGGCTCCGGATCGGCGGGGCGGCTCCGGCGGGATCGCCCCGCCCCGACCCAGGCCCGCCAGAAGTCGGCCGTCCGCCGTTGGAGCTCGGTCGGGTCTCCGAGGGCGGGAGGATCGTGGCCCCAGCCCAGTTGGAGGTACTGCCGGACGCCGGGGGCCAGGGTCCAGCGGCCGCCCAAGCCCCTCGGGGCGACGGTGAGGGGGGCGGGGGCGGTCACCCACACGGCGCCGCTCGGGGATCGCCCGATCCAATGGGCGGTCCGCTCGCTCCACTCGGGCGTCTCCGCCCCGTAGTTGAACCGGGGGTAAATTTCGATCTGGACCGTGACCTCGCCCCGGCCGGCCTCCAGCCCACGGAGCAGCACGGGATGCTCCGGTTCCGAAACCCCGGCTTCGACCGCCATGAAGTCGGTCACCGTCAGGCTCCGACCGTCGGAGAGTTCGAAGACGGTTTCGAGGAGGTTGGTCGACGGGACGTACCGTTGGTGGCTCACGCTCGGTTCCGGCGGCCGGACGGCCACATGACCCCCGATCCGGGGGTCCAGGATCCGGGCGAGGAGGCTCGGTGACGCGAACCGGGGCCAGCAGAGCCAGTCGATCGATCCGTGCCGCGAGACGAGCGCCACGCTGTGGAGGTTCCCGATGGCCCCGTAGTCGTAGAGGCTGTTCGGAACCGGCAGCTCGAGCGCGGCAGCTTCCGCGTCCATCGGTGGGGGAACGGCCGAACGGATTTGAGCGGAAGCCCCGTCCCCCCGAGTTTCCCGGCCCAGGCCGCCGGTCCGCGGGCGCGCGGCGGTGGAAGCTCATATAGGGTTTCATGCTCGGCCTGCCCGCAGCGGGGTAGGGTAGTCAGGAAAACGGTTCCCGTTGGGGGCCGTCCTGAAATCCCGACGGGCTCATAACCCGTAGATCCATGGTTCAAATCCATGCCCCGCTATTCGGCCGGCGGGCCGACTCCGGCAGCGGGATGGATCGGTGCATGAGGCCCGGGCGCGCAGGAGCCGGCCGCCGGAGTTCGGGCTCCGGACCCGATCCGTTTCAACGGCTTGCGTAAGCCCCTTGTAGGACGGTTCCATGAACCGCACGATGAGTCCCCAGTCGGTCCAGCGAATTGCCGTGGCGGTCGACGGATCTCCGTGCGCGGGGGCCGCCCTTGAGATGGCGATCGATCTCGCGAAGCACTACGGGGCCTCCCTCGGGATCCTCGCCGTGGCGCCGGTACATCCGATGTATGTCTCGCCGACGGAGCCGTGGGTGGCGACCCAGGTCCTCGAGTCCGAGTCCGGGCGCTACCAACAGATCGTCAGCGCCGCGGTGGCCCGAGCCGAATCCCAAGGACTCACCCAGGTGACCGGGATCTGCCTCGAGGGGGTGGTGGTCGACGAACTCCTGATGCATCTCGAGCGGCACCCGACCGATCTGCTGGTGCTCGGGTCCCGGGGGCTATCCACCGCCCGGCGCATCCTGCTCGGGAGCGTTTCCGAGTCGGTGCTCCACCACGTGAACTGTCCGGTGCTGATCGTCCGGGAGCGGCCTACGCCGCCACCGGTGCCGCCGTCCGAATCACCACACGCGTAGGGACCGGCAGCTTGTGGGAGGCCTTGCGGAGCGCCTCCTTGGCGTCTTCGATGTGGGCCGCCGTCGTGTAGATCGTCAGGATCTCGGCCCCGATCTCGGCCCGGACCGCATGGCCGACCGGCTTCCCGAACGCGCGGCGCATCCCGTCGGAGATACGGTCGGCGCCGGCGCCCATCGCCATCTTATGCTCGCGTAGGACCTGGTGGGGGTAGCGTCGGACCTTGAGCCGGTAGCCGTTGGGGGCCGCCTTTTCCAGGACCCGGACCGCGCTGACCCGGGCGGACTCGAGCGCGATGTCGCGGACCTGGCCGGCCTCCTCCATTCCGAGCGAGAGGGCGACCGGAAAGTCGGCGCGGGGGTTGCCGGTGTCGAACTGGGTGATCCGGCAGTTCGGGATGCCCCCCATGTACTCGTGGCGGGTGTAAATCTGACCTTCCACCTTGCGGTACATCCGGGCCGGCTTGCGCGTCATCGGTAGCGCTCCACCGCTCCCCTCTTAAAATGGTTGCGCCTTTGAACGCCGGTGCGCGGGGCCGGGGAATCGGGTCCTCGCCGCGAGGCGGAATTCGTCCACCGACGACCGGTCGAGGCCGAGGGTGCCGCCGCTCTACGGAGGAGCGGCCGAGCCCGCCACCTTGGCGAGCGCGGGCTCGACCGAGACCAGGTGGCGGTCGAGCCCCAACTCCTCCGGGGTCGCTCCGAGAGCCAGGCCCACGAGTTGGGGCAGGTGGAAGACCGGCATGTCGAGCCGTTCGCCGACGGCTTTCGCGGCCTGGTTCTGGAAGCCGTCCAAGGAGATGTGGCAGAGCGGGCACGGGGTCGCCATCGCCTCGGCGCCGTGGTTTCGGGCATCGACGATCTGCCGGCCTCCGATCCGGCTGGCCGTCTCCGGCTTCACGAACTGGATCGGGAATCCGCAGCACATCACGCGGCCCCGGTAGAAGACCGGCGAGGCGCCGAGCGCACTCAGGAGGTCCTCGAACGCGTGGGGCTCCTCGGCGCTCTCGCTGCCCACCTCCGCCTGGGGGCGGAGGAGGTGGCAGCCGTAAAACGCACCGACCTTGAGGCCGGAGAGCGGACGCCGGACCATCCCGCGCAGCCGCTCCGCTCCGACATCGGTCACCAGCACATCGAGCAGGTGCCGGACCTTGGTGGTCCCGCGGTACTGGATCCCGAGGGGGGAGAGCACCCCGTCGATCCGGGCCTTCATCGTCGGTTCCTCCAGCCTCCGGTTGGCCAGGGAGAGCATCCCCTGGCAGGTCGAACAGATGGTGAGCAAATCCAGCCCGGCCCCCTCCGCGAGGGCCAGGTTGCGGGCATTCAGGGCGACGTTGAGGGTCTGGTTCGCCTCGTCGACGAACGCGGAGCCGCAGCAGGTGAACGCCGGGAACTCGACCAGCTCGAGCCCGATCGCCCGGGCCACCCATCGGACCGCCATGTCCAGCTCCTTGCCGGACTCCTGGGCGACGCAGCCCGGGTAGTAGGCCATCTTCATTGCCGATCCTCCGGGGAGTCCTCAAGCGCCCGATAGATCTTCTCCACGTCCTCCCAGCCGGCGACCTTCTTGGGCTTCTTCATCATCTCGGGCTTCTTTCGCCACATCCGTATCCCCTGTCCCACCTGGCCGACCATCTCGAGGGGCGAGTAGGTCTGGCGCACGAGCTTGAATTCGTTGAGGGTCCCGGTCTCCCGGATGTTGCGCAGGAAGCCCACCGCGTGCTTCGACCCGTGCTCGGTCGCCCCTTGGGCGTCGATCGCCATCTCCTTGAGGTCGCGGATCCGCTCCGACGGGCGGACATCCTTCGGACAGGCCTCGGTGCACAGGTGGCAGCGCAGGCAGAGCCAGAGGCCGCCGGTCTGGATCGAGACCAAACGGTCCTGCGTCCGGCCGTCCCGGGGGTCCACGACGAACCGATAGAGCTTGGCGAGCGCCATCGGGCCGGGGAAGGTCGGGTCGGCCTCGACCGCCGGGCAGGCCGAGTAGCAGGCCCCGCACGCGATGCACCTCGGCGTCTCCTTGAACCGCTCGACCTGCTCGGGGGTCATGGGATTCTCCCGGCCTTCGGGCATCGGGTGGGCCGGGTCGGGGATGAGGTGGGGCTGGATCCGCTCGTACTGCGTCCAGAACGGCTGCTGGTCGACGATCAGGTCCCTCAGCACCGGCTGGTTCCGCATCGGCTCGATGACGATCCGGCCGTGCCGCTCGACCTCCGGCCCGACCGGGGTCTCGCAGGCGAGCCGGCTCTTGCTGTTGATCTGCATCGCGCAGGAGCCGCAGATGGCGCTCCGGCAGGAGTAGCGGAGGGTCAGGCTCGGATCCCGATCCTGCCGGACCTTGAGGAGCGCGGTCAACACCGGGGTGTGGGGGGGGAGGTCGAGGGTGATCCGCTCGTAGCGGGGGGCGGAATCCACCTTGGGGTCGTAGCGGTAGATCTCGAGCGGGACGGAGATGGTCGACTCGGGCATCAGTACACCCGCTCCTTCGGCTCCCACCGAGTGTAGCTCACCGGGGCATACGAGAGGGCGGGCCCCTGGGGCGTCCGCGTCGCGAGGGTGTGCTTCATCCACTGGGCGTCGTCGCGCTTCGGGTAGTCCACCCGGGAGTGGGCGCCCCGGCTCTCGGTCCGCGTAAAGGCCCCCACGACGATGACCTCGGCGAGTTCGAGCATGTGTCCGGTCTCCAAGGCATCGGTCATGTTGAGGTTGTAGATCCGGGATTGGTCGACGATCCGGACGTTCTCGAACCGGGCCCGGAGCGCCCGGATCCGTCGCAGACCCTCGAGCAGGTCGGCTTCGTTGCGGTAGATGCCGACATACCGGTCCATCGTCGCCTGCATCTCGGTCCGAAGGGCCTGGGGATCCTCGCCCTCGGTCCGACGCGACCACGCATCGATCGGCGCCCGGGCGGATTCGATTTGGGCCTCGGTCAGAACGGAGGCGGGGGCCTTCTCGGCATGGGCGGCCGCCCACTCGCCGGCCTGCTTGCCGAAGACGAGGGTCTCCAGCAGGGAGTTGCCCCCGAGCCGGTTGGCACCGTGGATGGAGACGCAGGCCGCCTCGCCGGCGGCATAGAGTCCCGGGATATTGGTCTCGCCGCGGATGTTCGTCCCGATGCCGCCCATCATGTAGTGCTGGGCCGGCAATACCGGGATCGGCTCGACAACCGGATCGATCCCCGCAAACCGGCGGCAGAAGTCGCAGATCTCCTGGAGCCGGCTTTCGATCTTTTCCCGTCCCAGGTGCATCAGCTCTAGGTGGACGTACCCCCCGGGGAACCCCCGGCCCTCCTGGACCTCGGTCCAGATCGCCCGGGAGACGACGTCCCGCGACGCCAACTCGAGGACGTGAGGGGCATACTTCGACATGAACCGGTCCCCGGCGGCGTTCTTGAGGATGCCGCCTTCTCCCCGGGCGCCCTCGGTGATCAAGATCCCCGACTCCAAGAGGGCGGTCGGGTGAAACTGGACGAACTCCATGTCCTTGAGCTGGGCCCCGGCTTCGTACGCCAGGGCGACCCCATCGCCGGTGCAGCTGTGCGCATTGGTGGTCCGGCCGTAGATCCGTCCCGCCGGCCCGGTCGCGATCACCACGCTCTTCGCCCGGATCCCTTCAAAGGTGCCGGACTTGCGGTCGAACGCCACGATGCCCTGCACCCGGCCCCCCGTCACGATGATCCGTGCGAGATCCCACTCCTGGTAGAGGGTGAACCGGGCGGTGCCGAGCCGTTCCCAGAGCGCCTGGAGGAGGGCGAGGCCGGTCCGGTCGGCGGCGTAGATGGTCCGCGGGAAGCCGGCCCCTCCGAAGGGGCGGCGGGCGAGCGACCCGTCCGGGGACCGGCTGAAGATGGTGCCGAAATGCTCCATCTCGACGACCGTCGGGCCGGCCTCCCGGCAGAAGAATTCGATCGCGTCCTGGTCCCCGAGGTAGTCGGAGCCCTTCACGGTGTCGTAGATGTGGGTGTCGACGCTGTCCTCTTTCCCGACCGCCGCATTGATGCCGCCTTGGGCGGCGCCCGAATGGGAGCGGAGTGGGTGGAGTTTGGAGACAATCGCCACGTCCCGGCCGGCCTGGACGGCCGCCAACGCCGCGCGCTGCCCGGCGAGACCGGCCCCGACCACGACCACTTCATGAGTTCGCATGAGTTTCGACCCCCCCGAGGCATGCGAGGGCTTAATTCCTGTGGACCTCGTTCGGAGGGACGGCCACGGGCCGGGTCGCCCCAGTGTCGCCGGCGTAACGAACCGGAGCGCCGTTATATAGCCCCCCCGGGTCCCCCGCACGATTCTCGGCGAAGGAGACTTAGCATGCAAGGCGGATTCAACCAGGAAATCGAGCAGCGGCTCCAAACCGGCACCACCACGATCGGCCTCGTCTGCAAGGACGGCGTCGTCCTGGCGACCGAGCGCCGGGCCACGGCCGGCAGCTTCATCGCGAACAAATCGACCCAGAAGCTCTTCAAGCTGGACGAGAACCTCGGCGTCACGATCGCGGGCTACGTCGGCGATGCCCAGGCGCTGGTCCGCTACCTGCGCGCCGAGATCAAGCTCTACGGGCTGCGGCGCAACGGCCCCCTGACCGCCGAAGGCGCCGCGACGCTGTTGGCCAACATCCTGAACGGCAACCGGATGTTTCCCTACCTCGCCTGGCTGATCCTGGGCGGCGTCGATTCGAAGGGGGGCCACGTCTTCAGTGTCGACGCGGGCGGCGGTTCCATCGAGGATCGATTTGTTTCCGTCGGGAGCGGCTCGACCTTTGCCTACGGGGTCCTGGAGGAGGGCTACTCGCGGGAGATGTCGACCGCCGAGGGGGTCGACCTCGCCCTCCGGGGCCTCACCGTCGCAATGAAGCGGGATTCGGCGAGCGGCGACGGCTATCTGGTCAACGTTATCACCTCCAAGGAGTACCGCGAACTCACCGAGGAGGAGATCTTCAAGCGCCTCAAGGCGCTCAAGATCCCGCTCCCGCCTGTCCTGCCGTGAACGCGGGGCGGGGCAGCCCGCCAACCCCTTCCACCCAACCCCTTCCCCAGTGAATGAGTTTCGATACGCTCGTAGAGCAGACCCGGCAGGCCCTCAAGGAGGTGCTGCCCGAGACCATCGAGGTCAGCGACATCGAGGTGGAGGGCCCCCACATCGTCGTGTACACCCGTCAGTTGGAGGCGTTCCTCTCGGGCGGGGACTACCTGAGGCAGATCGCCCAGCGGCTCCACCGACGGGTGCTGGTCCGCACCGACCCCGCCTCGCTCATCGACCCCCGCGAGGCGGAGAAGCAGATCCGGGAGCTGCTGCCGCCCGAGGCGGAGATCACCCAACTCTTCTTCGAACCCGAGACCGGCGAGGTCACGATCGAAGCCTCCAATCCCGGAGCCGCCATCGGCCGGGGCGGATCGGTCCTCAATGACCTCAAGCGGAAGATCGGCTGGGTCCCGACGGTGGTTCGGACCCCCCCGATCCCCTCGAAGACCGTCGAGGAGGTGCGGACCCACCTGCGGAACGTCTTCGATGACCGCCGCTCGTTCCTCAAGAAGGTCGGGGTCCGGATCGCCCGGGAACCCTCACCCGAACGGATCTGGGCCCGGAATACGGCCCTCGGCGGCTACCGCGAGGTCGGGCGCAGTGCCCACCTCCTGATGACCCAGAACTCGAAGGTCCTGATCGACTGCGGGATCGACCCGGGCTCGGACCGGACGCCCTACTTCAACGCCCCCGAGCTCCTGCCCCTCGACTCCCTCGACGCGGTGGTGGTGACCCACGCGCATCTCGATCACTGCGGGCTGGTGCCGGTCCTCCTCAAGTACGGCTACAAGGGGCCGATCTACTGCACGGCCCCCACCCGCGACCTGATGACCCTCATGCTCCTCGACGCGATCAAGGTCGTCAATGCCGAGGCCCGCAAGGCCCTCTACGATTCGGCCCATGTCCGCGACCTCGTGACCCGGACGATCCCCCTGAGGTGGGGCGAGACGACCGACATCGCCCCCGATATCCGGCTCACCCTGCACAACGCGGGCCACATCCTGGGCTCGTCGATCTGCCACTTCCACCTCGGCGACGGCGATCACAACCTCGCGTACTCGGGCGACATCAAGTTCGAGAAGAGCTGGCTCTTCAACCCCGCCACCAACCGGTTCCCCCGGCTCGAGACCCTGGTCCTCGAGTCCACCTACGGCGGCTTCCGGGATGTCCAGCCGAGCCGGCAGCAGGCCATGGTCCAGTTCACCGCCCTCACCAACCAGGTCCTCCAGCGGGGAGGCAAGCTGATCATCCCGGTCTTCGCGGTCGGTCGGTCGCAGGAGGTGATGCTGGCCCTCGAGGACCTGATGCGTCGGGGCGAGATTCCCCGGGTCCCGGTCTATCTGGACGGGATGATCTTCGAGGCGACGGCGATCCATACCGCCTACCCCGAGTTCCTCAACAGCCAGCTGCGCACCCAGATCTTCCAGCAGGGGGACAACCCGTTCCTGGCCGATATCTTCCACCGGGTCGACTCCTCCCAGATGCGCTACAACCTGCTCGATTCGAAGGAGCCGTGCATCGTGCTCGCCACCTCGGGGATGATGAGCGGCGGGCCGGTGATGGAGTACTTCCGGGCCTGGGCGCCGGACGAGAAGTGCGCGCTGGTCTTTGTCGGCTACCAGGCGGAAGGGACCTTCGGTCGCCGGTTGCGGCACGGCCTCTCGGAGGCCACCTTCATGGACGGCAGCCGGACGGTCAACGTACCGATCCGGCTCGAGGTCGCGGTCGTCGAGGGCTTCTCGGGCCACTCGGACCGGGTCCAGCTCATGAACTTCGTCGCGTCGATGGAACCCCGACCCCAGCGGGTCATCCTGAACCACGGGGAGGAGTCGAAGAGCATCGACCTGGCCACCGGCCTCCACAAGCGGTTCAACGTCGACAGCCGGGTCCCCTTCAATCTCGAGTCGATCCGTCTGGTGTAGGGCCCTTCGCCTCGGCGGCGTCGAACTCCTCGAGCCGCCACTCCCCGAAGCCCCGGCCCCCCGAGAGCCGCCGACGCCCTTCGGCGAGACCGGTCCACCGGAGGCCCGGAGGGAGCGCCCCCTCGGAAAGCTGACGCAGCCGTTCCCTGAGCCGGCGCCGGGGCCGTTCGAAGAGATCGGCGGGCGAGGTCACCGGCCAGGGTTCGGGGGCCCGAAGCACCCGGACCTCCTCTCCCTGGATCCACCAGACACCGACCCGGCGGGCCAGCCCCTCCCGGGTCCGCTCCACCAGATGCTCGGCGCCGAGGCGGCTGCCGACCGCCACGCACCCCCAGTCGCCCCACGCGCGCCGGCACAGCGCCTGCGCGAGCACCCGGCCCGGGCTGCGGGCCTTGAGCTCGACCAGCCCCACCTCGTCGCCGCGGGTCGCGGCGAGGTCGAAGTAATCCTGGCCGTCCGGGTCGATCCAGGCCCGGTAGCCGTGACCCTCCAGGTGGCGGGCCGCGACCCGGGCGAGCGCCCGTTCGGGGCTCGGGCGCTCCGTAGATTCGTTCATGGGCCGGAGCGGAGGAACCAGCGGTCGATCCGGGAGAAGGGGATCTCGAAGGCGATCGGCCGACCGTGCGGACAGGTGGTCGGCGCCCCGGGGAGGGCCCGGAGCTCCGACCAGATCCGAGCCAGGGAGGCGGCCTCGATGGGATCCCCGGCCCGGACCGCCGCGTGGCAGGCGACCGTGGCGATGATCCGGTCCCGGGGGTCGTCGGGGACCGTCGGACGTCCCCCATCGGCCAGCTCATCCAGCAACTGGAGGAGCCACCGTGCTTCGGCCCGGTGGCCGGCCCAGACCGGCACGGCCCGGAGCCGGATCTGGGTGGGCCCGAAGGGGTCGATCTCAAACCCGCTGGCGGCCACCTCGGCCGTGTGGGCCGCCCAGGCGGCCTGCTGACGCCCGGAAAGATCCAGGGTCAGCGGGTCCACCAACTGTTGACGGGCGGCCGGAAGCGACCGGCGGATCGACTCGAAGATCAGCCGTTCACTCGCCGCGTGCTGGTCGATGAGGAGCAGGCCCTCGGGGCTCTCCGCGACCCAGTAGAGGTCCTTGAGCGAGCCCCGGAGTTCGAGGAGACCCGAGCGCTGGAGCGGGACCATGGGGCGCGGCGACGGACCGGCGAAGAGGGAGGGCGTCGGCGGCCTCAGGGGCGGCAGCGAAGGCGCAGGGCCCTCCCCCGCCGGGGTCGGGGGAATCGGAGGGGAGCTGGGGCGCGTCGGTCGGGAGCCGCTTCGATCCAGGAGCGTCGCCGGGGCGGGCGAGAGCAGGAGCGCCGCCCGGATCTCCCGGCGCAGCCGGTCGTCGAGGTCCCGCTCCTCGGCGATGCGGACCTCCCGCTTGGTGGGATGCACGTTGACATCGATCCGCGCCTCGGGGAGGGTGAGGTGGAGCAGGCCGACCGGATACCGGGTCCGGGGCATCAACCCCTCGAACGCCGCCCGGACCGCCGCGCTGAGGGGGCGGGACTGGATCGGCCGCCCGTTGACGGCCAGGTAGAGTCGGCGGGAGCTCGGGGCCGCCAGGACCGGCCGGCCGAGCACCGCGATCCATCCGCCTCCGCCGGGAAGATCCCGGTCCAGTCGGAACGACTGCTCCACAAACGCCGGGCCGAGCACCGCGGCGGCGGCCACCTCCCCACGGTCGGCCGCGGGGTAGCTCACGCTGGGACGGCCGTCGATCTCGAGCTCGAGGGCCACATGGGGACGGGCCAGGTAGGCCCGTTCCAGGGTGGCAACCACCTCGATCTGCTCGGCGGCCGGGGCGTGGAGGAACTTGCGCCGGGCCGGGGTATGGGCGAAGAGGTCGTGGACCTCGACCGTCGTGCCGACGCCCCGGGCCTCGACCCCCGAGGTGGTCGGCCCGCCGGGCTCGGCCTCGATCCAGGAGGCCAGGGCCGCGTCGGGCGGCCGGGAGACCAGCCGCAGCCGGGCCACCGAGGCGATCGAGGCGAGCGCCTCCCCCCGGAAGCCCAGGGTGTGGATGGAGTCGATCGGTCCCCCCGGGGGCAGCTTGCTGGTGGCGTGCCGCTCGAGGGCCAGCGGAAGCTCGGCCGCCGGAATCCCGAACCCGTCGTCCACCACCTCGATCCGGTCGAGGCCCCCCCGTTGGAGCCGCACGACGATGCGCCGGGCCCCCGCATCGACCGCATTCTCGACCAGCTCCTTGACCACCGAGGCCGGCCGCTCGACGACCTCTCCGGCGGCGATCCGGTCGATGGTGTCGCGGTCGAGGCGACGGATGGGGGCCCGATGGACCGGGCCGGTCATGGCGACGCTCCCGGCGGCCGGTCTCTCAGGTCCCGCTGACGGCTCCGGAGCCACGCGAGCGCCTCGGCGGGCGTCAGCGCGGACAGATCGAGCGAGCGGAGCTCGTCGGCGAGCGGGTCCGAAGGGGCGGGGGTCCGGTGGTCGGGGAGAAGGATCGCCTGGGTGTAGCGGACGGGACGCTGGCGGCCCGGCCCGGCCGGGAATCCCGATCCCGGCTCCTCCAGCCGGTCGAGCAGCCGCTGGGCCTCCCCGAGCACGGCCGGGGGGACCCCGGCGAGCCGGGCCACGTGGAGTCCGAAGCTCCGGTCGGTGCTGCCCGGAACGACCCGGTGAAGGAAGACGATCCCCTCCGGGCGCTCCTGGGCCGCCAGGTGGGCGTTGCGGGCCCCGGGCAGCGACTCGACCAGGGCGGTGAGCTGGTGGTAGTGCGTCGCGACGATCGTACGGCAGCGGACCGACTCGGCCAGGTGGCGGATCGACGCCCAGGCGAGGGCCAGTCCGTCGAAGGTGCTGGTCCCCCGGCCGATCTCGTCGAGCAGCACCAGCGATCGGGGCCCCGCCTCCCGGAGGATCTCGGCGACCTCGAGCATCTCGACCATGAAGCTCGACTTGCCCCGGCCGATCTCGTCGGTGAATCCCATCCGGGTGAAGAGGGAGTCGACCCGGCCGATCCGGGCGTACCGGGCCGGGACGAACGAGCCGGCCTGGGCGAGGACGACCAGGAGCCCGACCTGCCGCATGTAGGTCGATTTCCCCGACATGTTCGGTCCGGTGAGGACCAGCATCCGGACCCCGGCGGCGTCGAGCTCGGTATCGTTGGGGACGAACCGTTCCCGGAGCCCCCGGTCGAGCACCGGGTGGCGGGCGTCCCGGAGGATGAGTTCGGTGGACTCGTCGACCACGGGACGGATGTACCCCCGCTCGATGGCGAGGTGGGCGAGCGCGGCCAGGGCATCGACCTCCCCCATCTCGCGGCCGATCCGCTGGAGCTCGGGGACCGACCGGTCCAGTTCCTCCAGCCAGCGCTCCCAGAGCTCGGACTCCACCCTTTGAAGCTGCTCCCTAAGCTCGCGCAGCCGCAGCTCGACCGTCTCGAGCGCGTCGGTGGTGAACCGCTCCCCCTGCGCCAGCGTCTGGCGGCGCCGGAACTCGGGGGGGACCCGGGCGACATGGGCCTTGCCGACCTCGAAGTAGTAGCCGAAGACCTGGTTGTAGCCGATCTTGAGGCTGCGGATCCCCGTCCGGCCCACCGCTTCCCGTTCGAGCCGGTCGAGGTCGGCGAGCCGGGCCCGCTCCTCGCCCCGGAGCCGGTCCAGCTCCGGCGAGAATCCGGGCTTGAACCTCGACGCCTCGGCCGGGGCCGGCTCCAGGCTGTCCGGAACCGCGGCCTCCAGCCGCTCGAGCAGCCCGGGCGGAGGCTCGAGCCCCTCCAGCCGGCGGTCGAGGAGCCCGCCGGGTTCGGCCCACCGGGCCCGTTCGTCCCGGATCGCCTTCAGGAGGTGCAGGGCGCGGCGCAGGGTCCCGAGCTCGGCGGGCTGGATCCGCCGGCTCGCCAGGCGGGAACCGATCCGACCCAGGTCGGGAAGCCGGGACAATCGGCCCCTCAGTTCGGCGAGATCGGACGGTCGCTGGACGAGGCCCTCGACGGCGTCCTGGCGCCGTCGGATCTCCCCCCCATCCGCAAGCGGGTGCTGCAGCCAGAACGCCAAGGTGCGGTGGCCGCTCGCCGTCACTGTGGCGTCCCATCGGTCGAGCAGGGTCGGGCCGGCCGGGTCGTCGGGGTTCATCGGCCGGACGATCTCGAGATGCCGCAGGCTCTTCGCGTCGAGGACCATGAAGGGGGGGCTCCCCCCCTCCTCCCGGGGGGGCGAGAGGTAGGGCACGAGCCGGGGCTGGGTCGCCTCAAGATAGGCCCGAAGCCGCCGGTCGGCCGATTCGACCGCGGAGCCGCCGGCCCCGGAGCTCGGGTCGGCCAGGGTGGGCGCTGCCTCGAGCCGGGCGAGCGGAAACTCCCGGCTCGCGGCCTCGACGAGCTCGGCCGACCGCTCCGACGGTGCCGACCAGAGAAGCTCCCGCGGCCGGAATGCGGCGAGGGCGTTCAGGAGCCCCGATAGGCCGGGGGCCACCGAGCGGCCGTGGTGCCACTCCCCCGTCGAGACATCAACGACCGCGTAACCGCCCCGGTCCCCGTCCCAGACGGCGCAGGCGAGGTAGTTGGAGTCCGGGCCCCCGATGAGCCGATCCTCGACCAGCGTCCCCGGGGTGACGACCCGGGTCACCTCCCGGCGCACCAATCCCTTCGCCAGCCGGGCGTCCTCGACCTGGTCGCAGAGCGCGACCTTGTAGCCCTTGCGGACGAGCCGGCCCAGGTAGGCGTCGACCGCGTGGTGGGGCACCCCGGCCATCGCGGTCCGGGCCCCCGACGCGTCGGGCGCCCGGGCGGTCAGGACCACATCGAGCTCCTGCGACAGCCGCCGGGCATCCTCGCCGAAGGTCTCGTAGAAGTCGCCCACCCGGAAGAGGACCAGGTGGCCGGGATACTGGGATTTGACCCGCTCGTACTGGGCCATGAGCGGGGTTGCGGAGGCCGGTTCGGTCACCGGCCCGGTAGAGCGTTCCGCCCATAAAACGGCCGGTGCCGGCGGACGCTGAGGGGGAGATTTGAACTCCCGAGGCGAGACCGCCACCAGCTTTCAAGGCTGGCGCCTTTCCGGGCTAGGCTACCTCAGCGCGGGCGGTGCACCCCGACGCGCCCGATAACGGCTCGCACGCGGGAGGACCGGATGCAGGTGCCGGGAGATCCGCCCCCGAGGCGGCTCTCGGGAGGTTTCGAACCCGGGCGGTCAGCTTGGAAGGCTGACATCCTACCACTAGATTACACCTGCGCGGGAGCCCCCCGCGGCGTCCGGGCACGGGCCCCCCCTCTAAGGCTTTTGGGGCCGGCCCGCTCCGGATCGGGAGGGCTCGGGCCGGCCCTTGAGGGTCAGGTCGACGAGGGCGACCCGCTCCAGGACCAGGCCCTCCCACTGCGCGGGGGGGACGGTCTGCCGGTCCTCGGAAGAGATCTCGAGACGGTCGAGCGTCGCCTCCGTCGGAGGGCGGGGGAAGACCGAGCGGTCGGCCACCAGTCCAAACTGTTCCAGCAGCGCGTGGAGCTCCCGGGGACGCTCGGCCGCCACGACGAACCGGTCGGTCGATTCGCCGATTCCGACCTTCTTCAAGGCCCGGGGCAGCTGATCGTCACCGGCCAGGTAGATCAACAATTCGGCGCCCCGGTCCCGGAGCCGGGCTTCGCCTCGGCTGCGGGCTCGGCCCAAATGGGCCCAGGCGGAGAGCAGGTGCCGCTCCCCGGCGACGGCCTCGGCATCGATCAGAGCGACCAGCGCGTCCCCTTCGCCGGCGACCTGGCGCAGCCGCCGGACGAGCTCCTCGGCCGTCGGGGTACCGGGCGTGCGCCGGACCGCCCCGACGGCCCGCAACGGGCGCTCCGACTCCGGGGGTAGCGGCATCCCCCCTCACTCCGATCGGATGAACTGGAGGAACTCCTCGAGGCTCCGGGGCTTCAGGGTGTAGTTCTCCGTCCGCTCCCGGCCGATGGTGGACGTCGGGGTGGGGCCGTAGTCATGACCCGGGAGCACGATGAGCCGATCGTCGAGGGCCAAGACCCGGTGGAGGAGGCTATCGTACATCGCCTCGGGGTCGCTCTCGGGCAGGTCGACCCGGCCGCACTCTCCGACGAAGAGGGTATCGCCCGTCGCCACGTGGCCCTCGATGAGGTAGAGGACGCTGTCGGGGGTATGGCCCGGGGTGTGGATGACCCGGACCGCGAGCGGGCCGGATCGGAACTCCTCGCCGTCCTGGACCGAGACCTCCTGACCGATGGGGGCGAGCGCGTGGGCGACGATCCGGGCCCCGGTCCGGGCGCGGACTTCGGCGGCCCCGGCGTGGTGGTCGGCGTGCCGGTGGGTGACGAGGATGTGACGGATCTTGAGCCGATGCCGGTCGATCGCGGCCAGGACCGGCTCGATCCCGAAGGAGGGATCGATCACGACCCCCTCGCCGCCCGCCCGATCGGCCACCAGATAGGTGAAGTTCTGGTACGGCCCGATCGGGAACTGCTCGAGGAGCATGGGGGCGGAAGGGGCCCTCGGTATTTGACCCCGAGCGGTCAGCCGGGGCCGTCCCCTTCGGGGAGGACCGCCCGCCCCGTGGTGGCGTCGATCACGTGCCGGCCGCGCGAGCTTTCGACATACCAGTAGGGCACGAAGATGGTCGCCATCGGGCCGAGCCGGAGGTCGTCGGGCGCCGGAGGGATGCGCCGCTTCTCGATGACCATCGCGCCGCCGTGCTGCTCGGTGTGGTCGATGGCGATGGTGTGGTGGCGTCGGATCGCCTCGCGGGCGCGGGCCTCGGCCGCTTCCACCGGCAGGACCGCGTCGAGGCGGTCGTGGGGGTCGGAAAGTTCGGGGGTCCAGTCCCGATCGCCAATCTCCCAGATCTCGGCCCGCTGGGAGATCGCATGGACCGCGACCAGGTGATCACTGGTCGGGCCGGGCTCTCCGTGGGCCGCCGGGCTGCGGACCCGGTAGGCCCCGAGGTAGAAGGGCACCAGCCGGAGTCGGTAGCTGGCCCCCTCGATCCCGTGCATGATCTCGATCTCGCGCCGGCCGAGCCGGGGGCGGACGATCGGTTCGCCGGCCGGGAAGACGGCCATCGGGGGCTCGAGGGGCGTCGTAACCGACTCGGTCCCCGGGTCGGAGCGTTGGACCCCGGGCCAGAGGAGGATCTCGCCGAGCGAGGCGCCGAGCGTGCTCCGGTCGATGACCTCGATCCCCCGATCGGCGGCGAGGCTGCGGGCGACCGGTCCCGGGTCGTCGCGGTAGACGGCGCTGCGATGAACGATGTCGGCGGGAAACAGGGGGGCGATCTCCACCGGGGACTGTAGCCCCCGGACCATGACGACGCCGCGTCGGTCCCGGCCCCGGAGGGCGACCAGGCCCTCGGGACGGGCCTGGACCTCGTAGCCGGCGGCCGACAGGATCCGCTCCAGCGGCTCCATCCATTCGGTGTCGGGATGTCCGCTCTCCACGCTCCGGTCAGGACTCCCGCCTTAATGCCCTTGGGGGGTGGAGCCGGCCGGGTGGGGGGGGCCCCGGTCGAGGACAACCTATTTACCTCAACTCTCGGTCGTCGGGAGGAATGACCGAAGCGGTCACCCTCCGGGTCTTCGAGGCGTTCCAGCAGGATATCGGACTGGGGACCGCCCGGCTCGACACCCAGACCCGGCAACGGCTCAAGGTGGGCATCGGCGATGTGATCGAAGTCCGCGGGCGGAAACCGACCCCGGCGATCGTCAACCGGTCGGCGCCCGACGACGAGGGCAAGGGTCTCGTCCGGATCGAGGCCGTCGTCCGTCGGAACGCCGGCGTCAGCATCGGGGACCGGGTGCTCGTCCAACGGGTCGACGCGCCGATCGCGGAGACCATCACGATCGCCCCGATCTACTCCGGCTCCGCCAAGATGGACATCGGCGCCGGCCTCGAGACGTTCGTCCACAAGGCGCTCGCCCGGCGCCCGTTCATCCGGGGGGATGTCTTCGTGATTCCGGGGATCTTCCTCATGGGCGGCTCGCTGCCCTTCATGGTCGTCGCCACGCAGCCGAAGGGGATCGTCCAGGTGGCCCCACGGACCCAGATCACCATCAAGCCGGAGACGGTCAACGAGTCGGAGGTCACCGCGCCCCGGGTCTCCTACGAGGACATCGGGGGCCTCAAGGAGAAGCTCGGGCGGGTCCGGGAGATGATCGAGCTGCCGCTCAAGCACCCGGAGCTGTTCGACCGGCTGGCGATCTCCCCGCCCAAGGGGGTCCTGCTCTACGGGCCGCCGGGCACGGGAAAGACGATGATCGCCAAGGCGGTCGCCAACGAGGCCGGGGCGCACTTCATCGGGATCCAAGGGCCCGAGATCATCTCGAAGTACTACGGGGAGAGCGAAAAGGAGCTGCGGGAAAAGTTCGAGGAGGCCGAGAAGAACGCCCCGAGCGTCATCTTCATCGACGAGCTCGATTCGATCGCTCCCCGCCGGGACGAGGTGGTCGGGGAGGTCGAGCGGCGGGTCGTCGCCCAGCTGCTGACCCTCATGGACGGCCTCTCGGGCCGGGGCAACGTGATCGTCATCGGGGCCACGAACCGGGAGGAGGCCATCGATCCGGCCCTCCGGCGGCCGGGCCGGTTCGACCGGGAGATCGAGATCGGCGTGCCGACCCAGGCCGGCCGCCTCGAGATCCTGCAGATCCACACCCGGGGCATGCCGATCGAGGGGACCGAGCGGGAGCGGGAAAAGACCATCCGCGAGTTGGCGGCCCTGAGCCACGGGTTCGTCGGCGCCGATCTCTCGGCGCTCGCCCGGGAGGCGGCGATGCGGGCCCTGCGTCGCTACCTGCCGGAGATCGACTTCGACCAGCCGATCCCGCTCGCCCTCCTGGAACGGATGAAGGTCACCGACCGGGACTTCAAGGAGGCCCTGAAGCAGATCGAACCGTCGAGCCTCCGGGATGTCACGGTCGAGGTCCCGTCCACCCGGTGGGAGGAGGTCGGCGGAGTCGGCCGGGTCCGCCGGGTCCTCGAGGAGTCGGTCGAGCTCCCCTTCAAGAATCCCCAGGTCTACCGGCACCTGGGGATCGAACCTCCGCGGGGCATCCTGCTCTACGGCCCTCCCGGGGTCGGAAAGACCCTACTCGCCAAGGCGGCCGCGACGGAGAGCCAGGCGAACTTCATCTCGGTCAAGGGCCCCGAGGTCATGAGCAAATGGGTGGGCGACAGCGAGAAGGCGGTCCGGATGATCTTCAAGAAGGCCCGCCAGGCCTCCCCCGCGATTGTCTTCATCGACGAGATCGATTCCATCGCGCCGCGCCGTGGACTCCAGACCTCCAGCGGGGTCACCGAGCGGATCGTGAACCAGTTGCTCACCTCCATCGACGGGCTGGAGTCGCTCGAGCGGGTCCTGGTCCTGGCGGCGACCAACCGACCGGACATCCTCGACGAGGCCCTGCTGAGGACCGGTCGCTTCGACCGTCTCCTCTATGTCGAACCTCCGAACGCGGACGGTCGGCTCGAGATCCTCCGGGTCCACACCCGCAAGATGCCCCTCTCGCCCGAGGTGAACCTGGCCGAGATCGCCGCCCGCTCCGCCGGGTACGTCGGCAGCGATCTCGCGGCCCTCTGCCGGGAAGCCGGCCTGACCGCGATCCGGGAGAACCAGCGGGCCTCGGTCATCACCCCCGCCCACTTCGAGGAGGCGATGCGGCAGATCCACGCCTCCTGCGACTCGGAGAGCCTCAAGTTCTACGAGGAGTTTGCGAAGCAGGCCAGCCGGGACCGCGCGAGCCGCCGACGGGAAAGCCCCGTCGAGGGCATCTATCGATAGACCGGCCCGTGCGGGGCGCCCCCCGAAGGCGTTTCCCGGGCAAGCTATAAGTAGAGGGGCAAGGTTCGGCGCCGAGCCCGCCGATAGGCGGACGCCAAAAGAGGAGACGTGAAACAGTTGGGTAGACAGGGTCCGCAAGCCATTCTCTGGCTCGTGGTGGCGGTAGTGCTGGTTTCGTCGCTGGCCGCCTTCACCGGAACTGTGGGCGCGTCCTCATCGTCGGGGTACCGGCTGGTGGGATACGCCGAGCAGCCCGGTGGAGTCGCTCCGGTTCCGGCCGGGGTCACCGTTGACCTGGCGTCCCAGACCTCCCCGACCACGGTCTACTCGACCACGACGTCCGCCGGGGGTCAGTTTGTCTTCAACTCCGCGAACACCGCCGGCGCTCTCGGCCCCGGATGGTGGGGGGTCTGGACCCCGATCCGCACGAATGTGAGCCTCACCGGGTGCAGCCCCTGCGCGGTGCTCTCCAACGCCACTCCGATCTACAGCTATCAGAGTGCCGCCAACCTCTCGAGCACCTCCAATCAGGTCACGATTCCGAACGTGGCGATCCTGCCCTACAACGCGACGCTCTCCGGGACGACGTACTCCGGAACCCAGGTGGCAGGTGGGGCGCTCCTCCAATTGCTGGCACCGCACTACAACGATGTCGTGCTCAACCAGGTCCGCAGCAATTCGACCACCGGGGCATTCTCCTTCCCGGTCCCCTACGGCAGCTGGGTCCTACGGACCACCCTCACCGGGCCCACGACCTACTACAACACGACGGCAGTGACGATCCAATCGCCGACGCTGACGGTCAATCCGGTCGTCCAGCGCTACATGATCACCGGCTTCATGAACATCGCCGGGACCTCGACGCATGTGCCGACGCCCGGGAACGTGACCCTCTACGATCCCCTGAACAACTACATCTACAGCTTCCCGACCCCTCCGGGCGGCTTCTACTCCGTACCCACCTACCCTCAGGGATTCAGTTTCGGGACGTCCGGCAGCCAACCTTTCGTGGTCATCCTATCGGCCGTCGGCTACCAGACCGCCAGCTATGCGGTCAACGTCACGGCCAACACCGCGCTCTTCCGCAACGTCAACATGGTCCCGTTGGCCAACGTCAACCGGGCTCATTATTTCACGACCATCGATCTCTCCGGGTTCAACCCGCTGCAGGGAAATGGGACGACCAATGTCTCGACCGTGGCCCTCTTGGGTAATCAGACGGCCCTCCCCTGGCTGGGCAACAGTTCGGTCGGCCAGCTCTGGGCCCAGCTTGGACTGGACTTCAACCACTCGCTGACCCTCTCCGCGAGCCAGCTGCCGTCGTTCTACCAGATGCTGGCCGCGATGGGGCCATTCTTCCCGGCCCAGCAGGCGGGGCTCTCGATCAACGGGACGGGCTTCGTCCAAGCCTCCCCGATGACCCAGAACACGCTCACCAACGACTCCAGTTGTGTGGCGGTCTGCAGCCTCGACTCGCCGGCCTACATCTCCTATGCCTGGGGCAGCCAGTATGCCCTCAACGGGACCACGGCCCGCAACTCCTCCCGCTACACCATCTCCTTCGCGTACCACGGCTCGGGATCGAACGTCGCGACCAACAACTACACCGTCATCCTCCCCCAGGGCTACGTCCTGGCAGCGGGAACCGCCGCCCCGGCGAACACCCGGCTGGTCCCGGTGGGCACCGGTGGGACCTGGACCGCATTCACGCTGGCGACCTCGCCGGGGGCAGGTCCGGGCACGATCAGCCTCCCGATCGTCCGCTACTCGGCGCCTTCGGCGAACGTTAACGTCTCGGTCCCCAACTTTGCCTTCTCCGCCAAGAATGTGTTCAACCAGACCCACGGGAACTACACCGTCGTGGTCGGGGTCGGGCAGACCGCCGTCTTCAGTGCGCTGAACTCGACCTATCCCGCCGGAACCAATGGGACCCGGTTCACCTGGAACTTCGGCGACAACACCCCGACGGTCACCACGACGACCGCCACCACCAACCACACCTACACGGCCGCGACGACGGGAGCCACTCCCTACACGGGCTGGCTCAACCTGACCAGCTCGGGAGGATTGACAGCCAACGTGACCTTCCATGTCTGGGTGGTCGCTCCGGGACAGGTTACTGCGGGGATCGCCACCAACGCGACCGCGTCCATGATCCACTCCGGCTACATCCTGCTCAACTGGTCGACGCTGCTCCAGATCAACGCCACCGCCTCGCGCGCAGTGACCTCCCCCGGCGCGCCGGGCATCCCCGGTGTGCTGTCGGTCGCCTACTTCGTGGTCCAGAGCTCCAACAACAAGATCACCGCCAACTACTCGGTGGCCAAGGGCGCCCGATTTGGCACCAACCTCACGGTCGTCTTCGGCCAGTCGCCGCCGCCCGGCCAGTACCTGAACAGTACGGTCATCAATGGTACGACCGTTAACTTCCACGGCTGGCGGTACACCGTCAACCTGACCGTGTGGAACGGGGTCGGGGAGTCCAGCACCACCTCCCTGATCGTGCTGGTCAACGACAGCCAACGCCCGGTCTCCAAGTTCCAGCTGCTCAACCAGGCGGGCAAGCCCGTGCCCGTGAGTGGGCTCATTGGGAGCGGGGCCAACTTCAGTGCGGTGGTTCAACTCAATGCCGCCAACTCCACCGACCCGAACAACGGGACGATCGTCCGCTACAGCTGGAACATCACCAACCCCTCGAGCACGAAGTGGAACAACGGTTCCCGGATCCTGTTCATCAACACGACCACGGTGAAGCCGTACCCCAAGATTGCCCTCCCCGCCGAGACCAAGCCCTACTCCATCAACCTGACCGTCTGGGATCTCAACAACAACAGCGCCAGCTCGACGCAGACACTGAGCGTCTCGATCAACGCCACCACCTCCCCCATCATGGCGGCCAACAACCTGACCGGACCTGTCTCGCTGACGCAAGGGTCTTCGTACACCTTCTGGGTGAACGTCACGGCGGGTGGCGGCGCGAAGTCGGTGGCCCGTAATGTGAGCGTCTGGTGGTACACCCTCCCCCCGAACGGCATCGGATCGAGGGCCACGGTCGCTCGCAACAGTTCGGTTGCCTTCTACAACTACACCAACGGTGTCGTGAGTTCCATCGCCTGGCGGACCCCCGTCCCGGGCGTTATCCCGGCGCTTAACTACAACACGACGGTGCGGGCCCAGATCACCTGGAGCCCGTCGAGCTCCGGCAACGTCTACCTCTACGCCAACGTGACCGCGAGCAATGAGTACGCCGGGAGTTACGGCACCCAGAACGTCGCGGTGCTGTCGGTCTCGGTCGCCCAGAGCCCGACCAGTCTCTACCTGACCTACGGAGCGATCGCGGCGGTGGTCATCGTCATCTTTGGGGCCATCTTCTATATCTGGCGCCGCCGAACCCGGGGCAGCTCCTCATCGATCGGCAGCCGCGGGAAGGGCTCGTCGACCAGCGGGGCAAAGCTGGAGAAGGGCAAGCGGGACGAACCTTAGAGGCTCCCTTCAGATTGGCCGAACCCTTTCCTTCGTCTATTTCTGGCTCCGTCAAAGCAGGCGTTTACCGGAGTCACCCGTGACGCGGCGTGGCGTTGATGCGGTTGAACAGGAACCGATCCGGTCTTGCGGTTCGGCAGAATCGCTCCAGCCGGTCAAGAGACTAAGTGAGAGGCGACGTATGAACCTCCACGATTGAGGAGAGCCCCTCTTTTGGGTCAGGAAGGGCTGCCGAGGACCGCGTCCCGAGTCAGGGTGGCGTTCCTCATCATACAGACGACGGGCAGCCCACCCCGCCAACGAGCAGAACTGTGGGGATGATTGTACAGCCCCGTCGCCTAACGAGGCAACGCCTACGGCTTGCCGAGGAGAGCTCGTCGAGGGCCGATCCGACGGTTCGGCAGTGGAAGATTCACTCGGGTCGAAGTGTCCTTTTAGCGAACCATGCTTGGCCCGGGATCGTAGCTTGACCCGGACGCCTCCTATTGGTGTTGTCCCGATACGGTCGTCGCGGGCACTGTTCCAACGTGGGCCAACGCTTCTGTGGAGGGCGGCCAACCGGGACCGGCTTGACTTGTGCCCCAAGGGCGGCTCGTAGGTGGGGCTCGCCGCACGTCGCCTCCAGGAGGCCGAGATGTCCGGTTCGCCTGGGCGCGGCGGGTCATCGCGGAGGGTAGGAGCAACGGGACGAGGGGGCCCGAAGGGGCCGGTGTGGGCTCGGGAGGCGCCGTGGGTCTGGCGGGCGACGGGGGGGGGACCTTGGGGTGGGCAAGAACCTCACGATCTGATGGACGTGGGAGCGGGCCGGGCCCGCGGT
>JAJYWS010000050.1 GCA_021791335.1 Thermoplasmata archaeon | reverse complement strand
CCCGGTCGCGGGCGCCGTGCACGGAGAACCTTTAATCGGGGGGGTCGTTCGGGCCCGGCGAGGAACCCGATGGGACGTCTCTGGGACATTTCGATGCCGCTGTTCCCGGGTATGCCCTGCTTTCCGGGCGACCCGGTCTTCCGCAGCGAGCGCCCGCACGACCTCGCTCGAGGGGACGCCTACAACGTCTCTGCGTTGGGTTTCGGCTCCCACGCGGGGACGCATGTCGATCCTCCGAACCATTTCGTGCCCCACGGCCAGCCCATTGACCAGGTACCGCTCGCGGATCTCAACGGCCCCTGCCGGGTGCTCCAGATCCCCGATGCCGTCGACTCGGTGGGAGCCGCCGACCTCCCCCCCACGCCCCCCGGCGTGACCCGGATCCTTCTACGGACCCGGAATTCGGCGCGGTGGGCGGCGCGGCTCGAATTCTTTCCGGACTATGTGGCCCTGAATGAGGGGGGGGCCCGCGAACTCCTGCGCCGGGGGATCCGGCTCGTCGGGGTCGACGCCCTTTCGGTCGAACGGGACACGAGCGGAACCTTTCCGGCCCACCACCTCCTGCTGACGGCCTCCGTCCGGATTGTCGAGGGGTTGCTCCTCCACGAGGTCCCGCCGGGCGACTACGAACTCCACCTGGCGCCGCTGCGGATTGCGGGCGGCGACGGGGGACCGGCCCGGGCGTATCTCACGGCTCCGTGAACGGGCGTTCGGCATGACCCCCCCACCCCCCGGGCCGGGCCCCTATCCGATCTCGCTGGACACCACGGCCTTCTTCCTCCTGGTCGCGGTCCTGATCCTCTTCCTCGTGATGCTCTGGTACCTCTGGGTCGCCTACCCCCATCGGAAGCGGGGGCTGGAGGGGTACCTCGATGCGGTGGGCATCGACATCTGCTTCATTCTGCTCGGGATCGGGATCCTCACCGGCCTCGCCCTCTACGATCCCTCGGGGGACCTCACGTCGTATGCGCTCTACCGGACCATCCTCTCCGGCTACTGGCTCGCCTTTGCCATCCCGATCGTGACGGTGGGCAGTTCGGTCCAGGCCCGATCGCGGGGCTCGATCCGATGGTTCGCGCCCTCCATCGTGATCGACATATTGCTCTTCCTGGCGATCTTCGGCTACTACTTCCTCAACCCGGGGTAGCTCCGGCCGGGTCGGGCGGCAACAGGTCCGGGATGCCCTCACGGATCGGATATCGGCGACCGCACCGAGGGCAGTCCAGCCCGCCGGTGAGCACCTCGTCCCCCCGGGCATCATTCTCGACCAGCCTCAACTCGCCGCGGCAGAGGGGGCAGCAGAGGATCTCTGTCAAATCCCGCCTCACTTCCCGCCTCCGACCACGATCCCGTATCCGATCAGTCGCCAGGCATTGAGTTTCCGGGAGACCGCCACCCGGCTGCCCGGAAAGACGGTCACCGGCCGGCCCAGCGTGAGCTCGACCTCGTCGCCCCGGGCGCTGGTCACCTTCCCCGGGGCGATGGTCGTCCCGACCGTCACGGCCAACAGTTCGCTGGTGCGGACCTTCTCGACCTTGATCTCGTGCGTGGAACCCAGGACGCGGTCGAGGAGGGTGACCTTGATCCTGAGCTTCTGGCTCACCGGCGGGAGCGAGCCGGTCGAGCCGACCAGCCGGCCCGTGAGGCCGTCGCCCTTGGCGAGGGCTGGGTCGAGGGAGGTGCCGATCGCGGCCAGGCCGCCCGGTCGGAGTTCCTCCCACTCCTGTCCACCGGCGACCAGCGAGACCACCCGGGTGGTCAGGGCGTCGGCCCGACCCCCGGCCGCGCCCGCGATGCCCGGCCGGATCTCAATCTCGTCGCCGACCTTCAGGATCCCCTGAAGGAGGGATCCCCCGAGGACGGCGCCCCGGAGACCGGCGGGCGCGGTGCCCGGCCGGTTGATGTCGAAGGAACGGGCGACGTACATGAGGGGCGGCTTCTGGGTGTCCCGGACCGGGGTCGGCAGGGTGGATTCGATCGTGGCGATGAGGCCGTCCAGACCGACCCGGTGGTTGGCGCTGATCGGCACGACGGGGGCTCCCGAAACCGGCGAACCCTTGAGGAAGCTCTCGATCTCCCGGTAGTTGGCGAGGGCGGCCGCCTCGGGGACCAGGTCGATCTTGTTCTGGACGACGACCACCTTTCGGACCCCGATGATATCGAGGGCGTAGAGGTGTTCCCGCGTCTGGGGCTGGGGGCACCGCTCATTCGCGGCGACGAGGAGCAGCGCGCCGTCCATGATCGCCGCACCGGAGAGCATCGTTTCCATCAGGGTCTCATGGCCGGGGGCATCGACAAACGAAACCGCCCGGAGGAACTTCGCTTCGCCACCGCAGGCCGGGCAGACCGGAGTGACCGAATAGCCCGTGGGCGCCGGGCAGGACGGACAGCGGTAGAAGGCCGCGTCCGCGTAGCCGAGCTTGATTGAGATGCCGCGCTTGAGTTCCTCGGAATGCCGGTCGGTCCACTCCCCGGTCAGCGCCTGGGTCAGGGTGGTCTTGCCGTGATCGACATGGCCTACCAGGCCGATGTTCACTTCGGGCTGGCGCGGAACCTTCATGCCGCGCCGAGCAACTCCGCGAGCGGCTTGGGTCCGGCCTGTTCGACCGTGAGGTTGATCTGGACCGTCTGCTCGCTGATCGTGTTGCCTCGGAAGCTTCGGCGCTTGCGCATCCCGTGCCGGGGCGCGTGGAAACCGAAGCCGTCCCCGACGTAGAGCCTCACCTGGCGGCCCCCGGGCAGATCGGGGCGCAACGGAAACCCGCTCTTGTCGGTGCCCCCGGTGATCCGGAAGGTGTAGCCGCCGGCGCCGATCAGTTCGCCCCCGACGGTCTCCCCGATGCGCTTTCCAAGGAACCCCGCGGCCTGCGGGTCGGCCACGGCCCGCTGCAAGGACTTCTCCTTGTCGGAGATGACAAGCTTGTACTCGACCAT
>JAJYWS010000041.1 GCA_021791335.1 Thermoplasmata archaeon | reverse complement strand
AACGGGCGCTCGCGAGCGCACTGTCGAGCACCGACCGGGTGATCGCCACCGGGCTCTCCCCGAGCCTCGGCGGTCGCTCGTGCTTACGCTGGGGGCGGAACATCGGCGCCACGGCCGCCCTCCTCCCGATCCGGCTCCACCCACGGAAGGATCCCCTTGCCTCGGAGCCGGTCGATGAACGGCGCCCCGAATCGGACGAGCCGGGTCCGTCGGGCCGACCGGTAGACCGTGAGCGGGCTCCCGTCGGGCAGGAGCGTCTCGGCCTGACCATCGACCTGGACGAGCGCTCCCCGACCGGTGTCGACCGGTCGGACGGTGATCTCCGAGTGCGGGTCCAGGACCACCGACCGGACGGGGGTCCGGAAAGGGGCGAGCGGACTCACCAGGATCGCCTCGACGACCGGGTCGACGATCGGACCGTGGGCGCTCAACGAATAGGCGGTCGACCCGGTCGGGGTGGCCACGAGGAGACCGTCGGCCCGCAACCGGCCGACCGGCCGACCGTCGACCCCGATCTCGAAGATGCCCATCCGTCCGATCGCCGGATCGTGGATCGTCACCTCGTTGGTCGCGTCGGGCAGGGCATTGCCGGGGCACCCGAGCGCCAAGCGGAGGCGGGCTTCGATGCTGTAGCGGCCGGCCCAGAGCCGCTCGGCCGTCTCGTCGACCACGGTCGGGGAGGCCGCATGGAGTTCGGCGAGCACCCCGACGGTGCCGGCATTGATGGGCAGGATCGGCGCGGAGGTCGACCGCGCCGCGTGGAGGAAGGTCCCGTCCCCGCCCACCGCGACCAGGACGTCAACCCGCAGCTCACCGAGCGGAGCGTGGGGCCGGTCCCCGCCGATCCGCTCGGCGGTCTCGTCGGCGTAGACCACCCGGGCCCGGGCGGCGAGCCGGTCGCCGATCGCTCCGGCGAGCGCCAGGGCTCGGGGCTTCGTCGGGTTGGCCAGGATCCCGATCTCGGTCATCCGCGCCTCGTACCGAGCAGGAACTCCCGGTACGCCGGATCCCCCCAGGCGGCGAGGCTGACCCGCCGCTGGAGACCCAGCGGGACCTCCTCCAGCGAGCTTCCGTCCACCGCCGACGCCCCGCCGCCGGCCTCCAGCAGGATGCGGTAGGCGGCGGCAATATCGGTGACGCGGAGGTTCTGGGAGGGCTCCCGGTGGGCGAAGAGGTAGCCGTCCGCGTAGCCTTCGGCGACCGCCAGGATCTCCATCGATGCGCACCCGAGCGAACGGACCCTCCGGGCCGCCGCCGCCCGGCCCTGCACATCCTGGGTGGCGTGGCTCCCCAGGCCGGCGCAGAGGAGATCGTGCCCGGGTCGGTACGGCCGGGGGGCAAGCCGCTCGCCGTCCCGGAACGCGCCCCGACCGCGGATCGCCCAGTAGGTGGTGCCCCGGAACAGGTCGTGGACGAGCCCCACATCAATGCCCCCGAGCCGGTCTTCGCCGAGAGCCAGGGAGACCGTGGCCGGGGCGAAGCCACCGAGCGCGTTCAGGCTGCCATCGATCGGATCGGCCACTAGCGTGCGGCGCCCACCCCGCGGAACGTAGCCGCGCTCCTCGCTCAGGAGGTTCCAATCGACCCCTTCGCGGTCCAACTGGAGGAGGATCTCGGCCTCCGCCAGCCGGTCGAGCGCTTCCGTCGGTGACCCGTCCGCGCCCATGCCGACGACCTCACTGCGGCGGGGCGCCCGCGCCCACTCCCGGACGACCCGGTGGACGCTGGCGCCCAGCCGCACCAGAAGCTCCAGATCATCGTCCGCGGGCGGCACCATCGACCATGACGGCCTTGCCCGTATAGAGCCCTTTACCCACCGCTCGATAGGGGCCCCCGCCTTCCGCTCGGAGGAGGGGGCCGGCCGTCCCGGTCGGAGGGGCGGTCGGCGCCGTCCCCGGCAGGGACCGTCACCGGGCGCCCGCCGGCGCCGGATCCCCGACGCCGGCCGTCCCATCGACCCGCCACGGCGTAAACGCCCCCCGCCGGGCCGTTTTCGGCACCGATTCTCGGGAGCGCATCCCCAGGATCGGGGTGGAGCGTGCGCTCGGTGGGTCGGCTCCACCGGCGGGCCTTCGGAGGGGATCCGGGGCCACGTCGCGGCGAGGCCATCGGCGCACGCCCCCCTCGCCCGGGGCCCCCGGGCCCGACGTGACCTTAAATGGAGGAGCCAGGTCGCGCGCCCATGGAGCTACGGTTCCTCGGAGGGGCCTCCGAGATCGGATCCCTAGGCTTGGTGGTCCGGGACGACGCCCGCACGCTGCTGTTCGATTACGGGATGACCCCGTCCGATCCGCCGACCTACCCGCCGTTGCCTCCCGACTCCATCGAAGCGGCGTTCCTGACCCATGCCCATCTCGACCACTCGGGGATGACCCCCATGCTCGGACGGCTGCCGCGTGCCCAACTCGTCGCCACGCCCGTGACCCTGGCGATCGCGGACCTCCTCACCAAGGACGCGCTCAAGATTGCCCGGCTCGAGGGCTACGATTCGCCGTACGATGCCGGGGACATCCGCACCGTCCATCAGCGGGCGACGGCGGTCGAGGCGCACGGCACCTACCGGCACCGGGGCCTCGAGGTCGACCTCCTCCCCGCCGGCCACATCCCCGGCGCCACGATGTTCCTCTACCGCGGCAGCCAGGACCTTCTCTTCACGGGGGACGTCCAGACGATCGAGACCCACCTCGTCAAGGGGGCCGAGCCCCCGCGCTGCGATGTCCTGGTCGTCGAGTCCACCTACGCGGGCCGGGAGCACCCGGACCGGCACGAGACCGAACGGCAGTTCCGGGCCAAGATCGAGGAGACGATCGACCGGGGCGGTACGGCGATCGTGCCGGCGTTCGCGGTGGGCCGCGCCCAGGAGGTGCTGCTCGCGCTCGCCTCGTCCGGCTACACGACCTACCTGGACGGGATGGCCCGGGCGGTCAACTCCGTCTATGCGAGCGCCCCGCAGTACCTGGCCGACGCCCGGAAGTTCCGCCGGGCGCTCGAGGCCGTCCACGTGGTCGAACATCCGGGCGACCGCAAGCGGGCGCTTCGGGAAGCCGACGTGATCGTGACGACCGGCGGGATGCTGGACGGCGGACCGGTGCTCTACTACATCGGCGAATGTTACCGGGACCCCCGACACTCGATCTTCCTCACCGGCTACCAGGTCGAGGGCTCCAACGGCCGGCAGCTCTTGACCGAAGGGACGCTCACCCTCGACGAGACGACCGTCCGCCCGGAGTGCGAGGTCCGCAAGTTCGACTTCTCGGCGCATGCGAGCCACTCCGAGCTCCTCAAGCTGGTCCGCGCGACCGGGGCGACCACCGTCGTGCTGATGCACGGCGACCAGCGCGAACTGCTCAAGGACGACCTGGACAGCGAGGTCCAGGTGCTCACGCCCGCGAACGGCGAGGCCTTCTCGGTCTAATCGTCCGGCGGAGGTGCCGCCCGGAGCCGGTCCCGCAGCATCGACTTGAGCCGGGCCAGGAGTTCGGGCACCCCCTCACCGGTAACGGAGGAGACGGCGAGCCGGCCGGACGGCCGGCGGGCGAGGTCGCTTTTGGTCTCGACCTCGAGGATGGTGAGGTCCGGCCGGTGCTCCTTCCACCGGGCGAGCAGCGACTCCTGCTCCGCCAGCGGGTAGCCGGAGCTCTCGGAAGGGTCCAGGAGGAACAGCACGATCGTCGCCGCCCCCGCCATCGCCGCCTCGGCTTCCCGCTCGATCGGGTTGGTGGTCCCCGTCCGACCGAGGATCCCCGGGGTGTCGACCACCTGGAGACGGTCGAAGCCGAGATCCGCATGACCGACCGCGATCGACCGGGTGGTGAAGGGGTAGTCGGCGATCTCGGGCCGGGCGCTCGAGAGCCGGGCGACCAGGGAGGATTTGCCCACGTTCGGGAACCCGGCGACCACGACCGACGGTTCGGCCGGGTCCAGGCGGGGCCGGGCCTTCAGAAACCCCTGGATCTCCCGGAGCCGGGCGAGGTCGCGGTCGATCTCCCGGACATGGCTCGACACCCGCCCGTAGAAGGCCCGGACCTCCCGGCCGATCGCCTCCGGATCCGGGGCGGCGCGGTCGATCGCCCCCTCCGACTCCCGGGCCAGACCCCGGATCCGTTCGGTCGCCCGCCGGACCCGGGCGATGGCCCGGTCGAAGGTCCCGGCGCCGAAGCGACCGTCCACGAGCGACCGCTGGAAGTCGGTCAGGGGGGGGCGCTCGGCAAACGCGATCCGCGAGCGGAGGTGCCGAAGCAGGGTCGCGGAGCTTCGGACGACCTTGAGCCGGGCCCGCAGCAGGTTGCGGTCGGACCTCGAGTCGGACCGGGGGGTCGCCTTGCTGGCGCGTCGGAAGGCGATGTCGAGGAGCTCGACCGACTCCGGCAACCGTTCGCCCTTCGCGGCGACCGGCATCGGGCGGACCGGGCGGGGCACGGGGCGGCCGCCGGCCGGTCGACGTCCTTTCACGGGCGAGCCTCGCTCATCGGACCGACGGGGAGGAGGCGAAGGGATTTATGGTCGGCCCCGCTCGCGCCCCCCTCGGGGACACTGTGCCTCGGTGGATTTCGGACGAACCCGGTGAGGAGGAGGGGCTCCTCCGGGCGTTGGGCCTCACGGAGGTCGACGAGCTCTTCTCGGACATCCCGCGCAAGGCGCGGATCGGACGGCTCGGGCTGGGCGCCGGCCGGGAGGAAGCCGAGGTCGTCGCCGAGATCGACCGGCTGCTCGAACGCAACCGTCCCTACTCCAAGTTCGCGAACTTCCTTGGCGGGAGGATCGCCCCCCGCTTTTCCCCGGCGGCGCTCGACGCGATCCTCTCGCGCAGCGAGTTCTACACCGCCTACACGCCCTACCAACCCGAGGCGAGCCAGGGGATGCTCCAGGCCCTCTTCGAGTTCCAGAGCCTCTGGGTCGAGCTCACCGGCCTCGACGTGGCCAACGCCTCCCTCTACGACGGCGCGACCGCCGCCGGAGAGGCGCTGTTGCTCTGCCGGCGCATCCATGAGGGCCGCCGCTTCCTCATCCCGGCGAGCCTGCCCTGGGAGGAGAAGAGCGTCCTCGAGAACTATGCGACCGGGCCGGGGCTGACCGTGCAGGAGATTCCGTGGGACAGTTCGACCGGGTCGCTCGATCTGGACGCGGTCGACCGGGCGGTCCAGTCGGGCGACGTCTTCGGGATGCTGGCCGACCTGCCCAACGGCTTCGGCCACCTCGATGAGGGGCTCCCGGATCTCAAATCCCGCCTCGGGACGATCCCCCTGGTCGTCGCCGCCGATCCCCTTGCGCTCTCGGTGCTCGAGCCGCCGGGCGAGTTCGGCGCCGACATCGTGGTCGGCGAGGGGCAGGGCTTCGGGATCCCGCCGTCGTACGGTGGGCCGCTGTTGGGACTCTTCGCCTGCCGTCGGGAGCATCTGCGCGCCTCGCCGGGCCGCATCGTGGGCGCCACCGTCGACGCGGCCGGCCGGCCCGCGTATGCCCTCACGCTGACCACCCGGGAACAGCACATCCGGCGCTCCCGGGCGACCTCCAACATCTGCACCAACCAGTCGCTGGTCGCCCTCGGATTCGTGGTCTACGCGACCCTGGTGGGCCCCCGGGGGCTCGCCGACCTGGAGCGGCGGCTCTCGGAGAAGGCGCGCACGTTGGCGAGCGGGCTCGGCGGCATCGAGGGGGTCTCGGCGCCGAGGTTCAACGCCCCCTACCTCCACGAGTTCACCGTCGAACTGCGTCGGGGCTCCGCCCTCGAATTCCTCGACCGGTTGCGGCGCCGCAAGGTCCTGGGCGGCCATGCCCTGGCCGACCCCCGGCCGGGCCGGCCCCACGACGCCGAGCGGATCCTGGTCGCCGCGACCGAGGCGGTCGACGACACGGCGATCCAGCGCTACCTCCGTTCCGCCCGGGCGGCGATCGAAGCCGTGGGGGTGAGCGCATGAGCTTCCGGCAGGCCCGCTGGGACGAACCGCCGATCTGGGAGCTCGCTTCCGTGCCGGAGTCGCCCGCGGCCCCCCCGCCCGTGCCCGGGGTGCCGGAGCGGCTCCGCCGCAAGCGGGGAGTCCGGTGGCCCGAACTCTCCGAGCTCGAAGTCGTCCGCCACTACACCCGGCTCTCCCAGATGAATTTCGGGATCGACACCTCCATCTATCCGCTCGGCTCCTGTACCATGAAGTACAACCCCAAGGTCTCCGAGCTCCTCGCCCGGCGGCCGGGCGCGGCCGCCCTGCATCCCTACCAACCCGAGGCGACCGCCCAGGGGGCGATGGAGCTCATCTGGCGGCTCGAACGGGCGCTCGCCAAGATCACCGGCATGGCCGAGGCCTCCCTCCAGCCGGCGGCCGGAGCCCACGGCGAGTATGCGGCGCTGCTGATGGTCCGCCGCCACCTGGCCGAGCGGGGCGAGCTGGAGCGTCGGACCGAGGTGCTGTTGCCGGACACCGCCCACGGCACCAACCCGGCCTCGGCCCAGATGGCCGGGTTCACCGCCCGGGAGATCCCCTCCACGAACGGCTGCGTCGACCTGGCGCAACTGCGGGCCGCCCTCTCCGATCGGACCGCCTGCTTCATGCTCACCAACCCCAACACCGCGGGGCTCTTCGAGTCGGAGATCCTCGAGATCGCCGAGGCGGTCCATTCGGCCGGGGCGCTCCTCTACTACGACGGGGCCAACCTGAACGCGATCCTCGGGATCACGAGCCCCGGACGGATGGGCTTCGATGTCGCGCATCTGAACCTCCACAAGACCTTCGCCACCCCCCATGGCGGGGGCGGGCCGGGCGCCGGCGTGCTCGCCGCCTCCGAACGGCTCGCCCCGTACCTGCCGATCCCCCGGGTCGTCCGCCGGGGGCGCAAGTACCGCTGGGAGTACGACCGCCCGAAATCGATCGGCAAGATCAAGACCGGCTACGGCAACTTCGGTCTCGACCTCCGCGCCTATGCGTTCCTTCTGGCCCACGGCGAGGAGGGGCTGCGGCACGTCGCCCGTCGGGCGGTCCTCAACTCCAACTACCTCGCCCATCGGCTCTCCGCCGAACTGGACCGCCCGTTCCGGCCGCTGGTGAAGCACGAGTTCGTCCTCTCCGGGGCGCGACTGCGCGAGCGGGGCGTTCGGACGCTCGATCTCGCGAAGCGGCTCTTGGACGAGGGGGTCCACGCCCCGACGGTCTACTTCCCGACGATCGTGGAGGAGTCGCTGATGATCGAGCCCCCCGAGACCGAGAGCCGCCGGGAGCTCGACCGGTTCGCCGAGGCGTTCGAGCGGGCGATCCGGGATACCCCCGAAGCCCTCCACCGGGCCCCCCAGAACCTCGCGGTCCTCCGGGTCGACGAGGTCCGGGCGGCCCGATATCCGAGGCTCAGTTGGAAGGACCTCCGGGAGACCGCTCCTCCGCCGGCGCCGGACGGTTCGATGCCCCCGTCACCCCCCCCTAAACCTTGAAGCCCCGGCCGCCCTACCCGCCCCGATGAAAGACCGTGTCCGGAAAGTCTTCGAGAACCTCGCCGCCCCGGCCGACGCCCTGGTCCTGGCCAACTCGGTCGATCCGCTGATCGACCACAGCTTCTTCTACCTCTTCGACTGCGCGAGCGGCATCTTCGAGGGCTCCCTCGCGATCGCCCTGCCGGACGGCCAGCTCCACGTCTTCAGCTCCCCCCTGGAGGCGGAGAGCGCCTACCAGGCCGCGAAGCAGGATCCGACGGTCACGGTGCACGTGCCGAAGCCGAGCGAGATGGAGGGGGAGGTCCGTGGGATCCTGGGCGCGACCCAGCGGATCGCCCTCAATTACCACGAGGTCACCCACGAGTCGTACCTCCGGCTCACCAAGCTCATCGGGGACCGAGAGTGGATCGATGCGAGTGCCGCGCTCCGCAAGGCCCGGGTGACCAAGGACGCCCGGGAGATCGAGCGGCTCACGCGGGCCGCGGAGATCGGTTCGGCCGTCGGCCGGGAGATCCCGGGGATGCTGAAGGCCGGAATGACCGAGCTCGAACTGGCGGCGGAGATGGAGTACTCGATGATGAAGCACGGGGCGAGCGGCCGGTCGTTCTCGACGATCGTCGGCTTCGGCCCGAGCGGCGCCGAACCCCACTACATGCCGGGCGAGCGCCGGCTCGCGTCGGGCGATTCGATCGTCTGCGACTTCGGTGCCTTCTACCGGCGCTACGCGAGCGACATCACCCGCTCCTTCCACTTCGGCCGCCGGGACGACGAACTCAAGCGGGTCCACGAGACCGTCGAGGTCGCCCAGCAGGCGGCCCTCTCGCTCGCCCGTCCCGGCGTCACCGGTAAGGAGCTCCACAACGCCGCCGCCCAGGTCATCGATGCCAGCCCCTGGAAGGGCCGGTTCACCCACGGACTCGGCCACTCGATCGGCCTTGCCGTCCACGACGGCTTCGGGATGGGGCCGCTGACGGACGACGTCCTGGTGGAGGGGATGGCGATCACGATCGAGCCGGGGATCTACCTGCCCGGTCGCGGCGGTGTGCGGATCGAGGACGACATCCTGATCACCCGGCACGGCTACGAGTTCCTCACCACCGCCCCGCGCGGCTACGTCGAGGTTTCGGCGTGAAGATCGGGGTCCTCACCGGCGGAGGCGACTGCCCCGGACTCAATCCGGCGATCCGGGCGGTGGTGCTGCGCGCCCACGCGCTGGGGCATACCACGTTGGGCTTTCGGGACGGCTGGAAGGGGCTGCGGGACGACCTCACGATGCCGTTGGCCCCGGCGGACGTCCGGGGCCTCATCGGCCGGGGGGGCACGATCCTGGGCAGCTCACGGACCCACCCCTTCCAGCGGCCCGAGGATGCCGAGAAGGTCCTCACCACCTGGTCGAAGCACCGGCTCGACGGCCTGGTGGCGATCGGCGGGGACGATACCCTCTCGGCCGCTCGGGAGCTCGCCCGACGCGGCCGCCCGGTGGTGGGCGTACCGAAGACGATGGACAACGACGTCGACGGCACCGACTGGACCTTCGGCTTCTTCTCCGCGAGCGCCGTCTCCTTGGACGCCCTGGAACGGCTGCGCGACACCGGCGCGAGCCACCACCGGGCGATGGTCCTCGAGGTGATGGGCCGGCACGCCGGCTGGGTCGCCTTGGCGACCGGGCTGGGCGGGGCGGCCGACGCGACCCTGCTCCCCGAGGAGAAGTATGACGAGTCCCGGCTGTTCGACCAGGTCCGCCGCGCCGTCCGGGAGCGAGGGTTCGCCCTGGTGGTCGCGAGCGAAGGCATCGATCTCGGCGAGCGGCGCGGCCGGGCCGGTGCGGCCGACGAGTTCGGTCACGAACTGCTCCGGGAGCGGGAGGTCGGCGCCGAACTTGCCCAACGGATCCAGGCCGGGACCGGGATCGAGACCCGCAGCGCCCAGATCGGGCACATCCAGCGGGGCGGCGCCCCGGTCCTCTTCGACCGGCTGTTGGCGACCCGGCTGGGCGCCCGGGCCATCGACCTGGCCCACGCGGGCCGTTGGGGGCAGGTCGCGGTCCTCCGGGGCGGCGAGGTCACCGGCCTCCCGTTCGACGACGCGCTCGGCCGTCCGAAGCAGGTGAACGCCGACTGGCTCGACCTCCTCCATACCTTCGATGGCTAGCGCTCCCCCCCGCGTCCGGGCCCTCGAGTACCGCCGCGGGACCCTGAGGGTCCTCGACCAGCGGGCGCTGCCCGGCCGGATCGTGTGGCGGCGGTTGCGGCGCCTCTCCGAAGTCGCGGAAGCGATCCGGACCCTGACGGTCCGAGGAGCGCCGGCGATCGGCGTCGCCGGGGCGTACGGCATGCTCCTCGCCCACCGGGAAGGGATGCGCGACCCCGGGCGGGCGGCCGGTCTCCTCCTCGCCACCCGGCCGACCGCGGTCGACCTTTCGGTGGGGGTCGAGGCGGTCCGATCCGCCTGGGCGGCCGGCGAGGACCTCGAAGCCGCGGCCGAGGCGTACCGCCGCCGCGTCGTGGAGGAGTGCCACCGGATCGGGCAGGTCGGCGCCCCGCTCTTTGCCGATCGGCCCCGGGTCCTCACCCACTGCAACGCGGGCGCCCTCGCGACCGTCGAGTGGGGGACCGCCCTCGCCCCGCTGCGGGTCGCCCACCAACAGGGGCGTCGCCTCTTCGTCTGGGTCGATGAGACCCGGCCGCTCCTCCAAGGGGCGCGGCTCACCGCCTGGGAGCTGGCCCGCGAAGGGATCCCCCATGCGGTCATCGCCGACAATGCCGCGGGCCACTTCATGCGCCGCGGCGAGGTCGACGCGGTGATCGTCGGCGCCGACCGGATCGCCCGCAACGGGGATTTCGCCAACAAGATCGGAACCTACGAGAAGGCGGTCGTCGCCCACGAGAACGGCATCCCGGTCTACGTTGCGGCCCCCTGGAGCACCTTCGACATTGGCCGGGCGGACGGACGGGAGATCCCGGTCGAAGAGCGCCGGGGCGAGGAGCTTTCCGGCCCGCCCTCGGGCCGGACGGTGCCCCGGCGCTCGACGATCCGCAATCCGGCGTTCGATGTCACCCCGGCCCGCTACGTCCGGGGCTTTGTCACCCCGGACGGGGTGGTGGCTCCGTCCCGGCTGGCCGGCCGGCTGGCGCGTCGGGCGACCGTTCAGAAGAGCGGCTGATTGAGCCCGGCCTCGACCGACCGGAGACCCTGGCCGAGGATCTCGGGGAGCTCGACCCCGTAGTGGTGGAGGATCAGGATGCCCACCACCGCCATCCCGATGAAGACCACCCACGTCGTGACCGTTGCCATGCGGACTCCGCTCAGAGGGCCCCGGCCGGGTAGATAAGCCGACGGCTCCAGCGGAAGGTGGGCCGGCCCGCCCGCTCCCGACGCCCTGGAGCGGTAAGTTAATCTCCCCCGGCGGCGAGTGGACGATGGGAAGCGAATCTATGTCGACCGCTCCGACGTCTCGGGAGACCCAACGCTGGCTCCGGCTCTCCGCCGCCACCCACATCCTCCTGGGGCTCCTCGTCGTCCAGCTGCTGCTCGGGATCTATGTCGCCGCCATGGTGACCCTTCCGACCACACCCCCCTCCCTGAACCAGTACCTGATGGGTCAGGGCAATGCCGGGGTGGTCGCCCACATCGCCCTCACGGCCATTCTCCTCCTGGTCGGCCTCGTCGTCCTGGCCCTGGCGGCCACCACCCGGAAGACCGGGGTGATCGTCGATGCGGTTTTCGGCCTCGCCTTCCTCGCGCTCGCCGCCGTCGGGGGCTACCGGTTCCTCTTCGTGACCTATCAAAGCTCCTCGGCCCTCGCGCTGATGATCGCCGGCTTCGTGGGAGCGCTCCTGGCCTATGCGATCGCCGTGGGGACGGCCCGGCGGTACCGCCGCGCAAGCCCCCCCAGCCCGACGCCCCCGGCGTGAGGGGCCTCGAGCAGCCGCCCGACGCTTTGGCGCAAGGTTGATAGAGGGGTGGGGGTACGGCTGCCCGCGCCCTGGTAGTCTAGTGGTCTAGGATCTAGGCCTGTCGAGCCTGGAACTCGGGTTCGAAGGATGCGGGAGTGCGTGGCTCTCCTCCGAAACTCCCGACCAGGGCGCTCCACCGGACCCCCAACGGTTATTCCTAGGTCGGAGTTGACCTCAACATGGCCGACGAGCCGCGTCCCCCCGCGTACCTCTCTCACGTGGTCGGCGACGCCCTCCGGCAGGCGACGGAACGACGGCTCCTCGACCTGGTGAAATCGGAGCCGGTCCCCCGCCACCTTGCGATCATCATGGACGGCAACCGGCGGTTTGCCCAGGCCCACGGCCTGCTCGCCACGGAAGGCCACCGCAAGGGGCGGGACACCCTCGAGGAGCTGCTCAACTGGTGCCTCGACGTCGGCATCCGGATCCTGACCGTCTACGCCCTGTCGACCGAGAACTTTGCCCGTCCCCCCGAGGAACTGGAGGTGTTGATGGACCTGTTCGCGCGGAGCTTCGACGAGATCGCCACCGACGCCCGGGTCCACCGTCACAAGATCCGGGTGCGGGCGATCGGGGACCGGGCCGCGCTCCCGGCCCGCGTCCAGGAGGCGATCCGGCGCGCCGAGGCCGCGACCGCCGCCTACGACCAGTACTTCTACAACGTCGCCATCGCCTACGGGGGGCGCGACGAGATCGTCGAGGCGATCCGACGGCTGGCCCGGGAGGTCCGGGCCGGACGGCTGGAACCGGATCAGATCACCCCCGAACTCGTGGCCCAGAACCTCTACACCGCCGATCTGCCGGATCCCGACCTCGTCTTTAGGACCAGCGGCGAGGAGCGGATCTCGAACTTCCTGCTCTGGCAGTCGGCCTACAGCGAACTCTACTTTTCGGATGTCCTCTGGCCCGGCCTCACCGAACTCGACTTCCTGCGGGCGATCCGGGCCTACCAGACCCGACGCCGCCGCTACGGTCACTGACTCGCCTGGGCCCCGAGCGGGGGAGGGGCCCGGGAGGCCGCGCCCGCGGGTCCGGAGCGGTTTCGTATCAAGTCACCTTTAAATACAACCGCTTTTCTACTGAAACTGTTTCCGGGGATTCCCGGAGGGAAGAACCATGCTAACTGGACAGACGCCGATTCTGGTGCTGAAGGAAGGAACGAAGCGCGAGCGGGGCCGCGGAGCTCTCTCGAACAACATCCAGGCGGCCAAGGCGATCGCCGATGCCGTCCGGTCGACCCTGGGCCCCCGGGGCTTGGACAAGATGCTGGTCGACTCGATGGGCGACGTTGTCGTCACCAACGACGGGGTCACCATCCTCAAGGAGATGGACGTCGAGCACCCGGCCGCGAAGATGCTGGTCGAGGTCGCCAAGACCCAGGACCAGGAGTGCGGCGACGGGACGACGACCGCCGTGGTGCTCGCCGGCGAGCTCCTCAAGCGCGCCGAGGGCTTGGTCGAGCAGAACATCCACCCGACGATCATCTCCCAGGGCTACCGGCTGGCGGCGACCAAGGCGCTGGAGGTCCTCAACTCCATCAGCCAACCGATCAAGATCGAGGATGCGGAGGGCCTGAAGCGGATCGCCGTCACCTCGATGTCCTCCAAGTCGGTCTCCTCGAACCGGGAGATGCTCGGGGAGATTGCGGTCAAGGCGGTCACCAGTGTCGCCGAGAAGAAGGGCGACGGCTACTACGTCGATCTCGACAACATCCAGCTCATCAAGAAGCAGGGGGGCTCGATGACCGACACGCAGCTCATCGAAGGCGTCATCGTGGACAAGGAGAAGGTCCACTCCGGCATGCCTTCGGTGGTCGAGAACCCCCGGATCGCCCTGCTGGACGCGGCGCTCGAGATCAAGAAGACCGAGATCGACGCCAAGATCGAGATCAACGACCCGACCCAGCTCAACGCCTTCCTCCAGGAGGAGGAGAACATGCTGCGGCGGATGGTCGACCAGGTCAAGAAGTCCGGGGCCAACGTGGTCTTCTGCCAGAAGGGCATCGACGACCTCGCCCAGCACTTCCTCGCCAAGGAGGGCATCTACGCGGTCCGGCGGGTCAAGAAGTCGGACATGGAGAAGCTCGCCAAGGCGATCGGCGGCAACATCGTGAGCAAGGTGAGCGAACTCACCAAGGAGGATGTGGGCAGCGCGGGCCGGGTCGAGGAGCGGAAGATCGGGGAGGACTCCCTGACCTTCGTGACCGGCGCCAAGAAGGCCCGGGCCGTCTCGATCCTCATGCGCGGCGGAACCGAGCACGTCCTCGATGAGATCGAGCGCTCCCTCGATGATGCCCTCAACGTGGTGGCGGTCGCGGTCGAGGACGGCCGCATCGTGACCGGCGGAGGCTCCAGCGCGAGCGAGATCGCCCTGCGGCTCCGCGACGAGGCCGCCAAGATCGGGGGCCGCGAGCAGATCGCCTTCGAGAGCTTTGCCGAGGCGCTCGAGACCATCCCGCGCACCCTCGCCGAGAACGCCGGCCTGGACCCGATCGACATCCTGATCGAGCTGCGGAAGTCCCACAAGGGCGGCCAGAAGAGCGCGGGCGTCAACATCGCGACCGGCAAGGTGGACGACATGGCGAAGCTCCATGTCGTCGAGCCGATCCGGGTCGGACGCCAGGCGATCCAAAGCGCCACCGATGCGGCGGTCATGATCCTCCGCATCGACGACGTCATCGCCTCCAAGTCGAGCCCGCCTCCCTCCGGCGGTGGCCCGGGCGGCCCCGGCGGCATGGGCGGTATGGGGGGCATGGGCGGCATGGGCGGCGGGGACTTCGGGGACGACTAGGCGTCGACCCCCTTCCGCACCGGTCGGCCTCTCTCCGTCCGGGGAGAGGTCCAACCCTTTCCTTCCCCTACTATTTTTGAGCCACCGAACCGGACCCCGTTCGGGCGCCGGGCGCGAACCCGGATGCCCTCAGGACGGGAGACGGTCCGCAGGGTTCGCCCGGAGTGGGGGCCGGGGACGCGAGGTCTCGGCGTCCATCACTGTACGGTAGACCTCGACCAACCGGTCGACATGGTGGTCTTCCGTGTACACCCCGAGGGCCCGCCGTCGGGCGAGCTCCCCCAGCCGAAGGGCCCTCGGGCGGTCGGTGAGCAGCGCCTCAAGCACCTGCGCGAGCCGCGCGGGGTCGGAGATCGGGACGACCAATCCGGCCAGGTCGGGCCCGAGGACCTCCGGGATGCCCCCGATGTCGGTCCCCACGACCGGCCGGGCCCGGGCCATCGCCTCCATGGCGCTCAACGGGGTGTTTTCAAACTTGTTGGAGGGCACCGCCAGCACGTGGATGGAGCGGAAGAACTCCTCCTTGGCCGCTCCCCCGACAACCCCGTAGCGTTGGGTGGCCCCGGTGAGGTCCCGTTCGGCCAGGTAGCGGTCCAGCTCGAGGTCCGCCGCGCCGGCCCCCGCGATGGCGAGGCGGACCCCAGGGAGGCGTCGGCGGAGGAGGGCGACCGCATCGACCAGGTCACGGAGTCCCTTGTACAGCTCGATCCGCCCGAGGAATCCGATCGTCCGGGGGGCCGACGGCTCCGGGTAGGGCGGGGGCGCCCGGGCGATCATCTCCGGGAGCGCGGCAAAGGACGGGAGGTGGATCGTCGGCCGGTACCCCTGCGAGGTGAGGTAGCGGCTCAGCGATTCGCTCGGGCAGAGATACGCGCGGATCCGGGGCGCGACGGACCGGTCGAAGACCGCGCGCTGGGCCAGTTCGTAGGGCAGCCCCCATCCGACCGGGCATCCCGTGAACCGACAGCGGGGCCGGATCCCCCCCTCGCAGATGATCGACCCCGGCCGGACCAACTGCCCGTTCGGGCAGACCAGTTCCGCATCATGGGCGGTGAAGAGGATCGGGGCGTCCGTAGTCCGGAGCGCGGCCGCCACCTCACCGAACGCGGCATCGAAATGGTGCAGGTGGACCAGATCCGGCGCAAACTCCCGGATCGCCTGGGCGATCGCCCGGGCCACGGGACCGTCCGACCGGAGGTCGGAGATGTAACGTCGGGGCGTGGGGGGTGGAACCCGGAGGAAGGTCTCCCCCGGACCGGCGGCCTCGGGGAGCTCGCTCACCAGCGAGAGGAGACGGCTTTCAAATCCCCGGGGGGCCAGGGCCCGATCGATGGCGTGGACGTAGTTTTCCGCTCCGCCGATCCGCCCGTCCCAGCTGTGGATCCGCAGAATCCGGATCGGCATCACCCGGGGACCTCCGACGGCGCCGACCGGTGCGCCCGGACCCGATCGTACACTCGGAGGTAGCGGTCGACCATCGCCTCGGCCGACCATCGGGGGACGGCCGCCCGTCCCCGTGCCCCCGCGACGGCCCGCGACTCGGCCGATTCGTACTCGGCCAGCGCGGCGCCGAACTCCGCCTCGGTCCGGACGACTTGGCCGGCGCCGGTCTCGGCCAGCTCCCGGGCCACGCCCACATCGAAACTGACGAAGGGCCGGGCCGAGGCCATGGCTTCGAGCAGGAGGAGGCCGAAGCCCTCGTAACTGCTTCCGAGAGCCACGACATCGGCCGCCCGGAGGGCCGAACGGACCTCCGGGCGGGGCCGAACCCCCATCCAGCGGAACGGAACCTTGAGCTCGGCCGCGAGGCGACCGACGCTCGCGGCATCGTACGGAGGAACCGCCCGGTCCGGACCGTAGACGACGAGGCCCCAGCGGCCATCCCGGGCGGCCAAGGCTCGCACCAGCCGGTCGACCCGCTTGTTCTCGAAGAATCCCCCGACGTACACGGCAAGGTGCGTGCTCGTGAGCCCCCACGCCTCCCGTACGTCCGCCGGCGGGTCGGCCGGCGGGGTGAACTCCGCCAGGTCGATCCCGTTGGGCACCCGCTCAATCCGGCCGGGCGGAAGGCCCCAGCGGATCAACTGGCTACGCTCGAGTTCCGAGATGGCGGCGTACGCCGCGACCCGCCGCAGTCGGCCGACATAGTACCGTTCGAAGTACCACCGATCCCACCACCGCGGGTGGATCGCATACTGGTAGAACCCGTGCCCGGTCACCACCACGGGCCATTCGAAGAGCCCTTGGAAGGGGAGGTAGAAGTCGGCGCACCAGATCCGGTTGCCCGTGAGGTGGAAGAGGTCCGCGGGAAGGGAGCGCAGCGTACGGAGGTACCGCACGGGAACCCGAACCCCGCCGATCGGGCGGAGGGGGAGCCGGATCACCTCGACCCCGTCGCGCTCCTCGCGCTCGCGGGTCGAGGGTTCTCGGGCGGTGACCACGGTCACCCGGTGGCCCCGCCGAACCAGGCCGGTGGCGATCAGTTCGGCGATCCGTTCCGATCCACCGGTCGCCGGCGGGTACCGATGACTCGCCAGCACCACCCACACACCCCGGCCAACGCCCTTGCCGAGTAAGCCTTTGCGACCGGCGGACGCACCGTGGGTCGGGGGCCCTCAAACCTGATACCCCTTCGGACGATGAGCGCCCGATGACCACCATCGGCATCACGGGGGCGGCGGGGTATATCGGCGGAGCGGTGGTCCGGACCCTGCGCCGGACAGTCTGCGAACTCCGGCTGGTCGACAATCTCACCGGCCCGGTCTCCACCCCGCCCGGCGACCTCCCCCTCTGCCAGGAAGATTTTGCCTCGCCCGCCGCCCTGGAGTACCTGCGGGACTGCGATGTCGTGCTTCACCTGGCGGCCATCTCGGGGGTGATGGCGTGCGCCCAGGACCCCGCCGGCTCCCGTCGGATCAACATTGACGGCACGGCCCGCCTCGCCGAGTTCTGCCATGCCCGCCAGATCCCCATCGCCTTCGCGAGCAGCCTTTCGGTCGTGGGCCGACCCGACCGGCTGCCCGTCACCGAAACGACGCCCGCGGCCCCGACCCACGAGTATGCGCGGCAGAAGGCGGAAGGCGAGACGATCATCCTCGGGCAACGGCTCGCCTCCGTGCCTTCGCTGGCGCTCCGGATGAGCAACCTCTACGGGACCTACGAAGTCGAGGGACGGACGATCGGGAAGGGCAATGTGATCAACCTGTTCGCGCGCCAGGCCCTGTCGGGGACCCTCACCGTCAACGCTCCGGGCACGCAGCGGAGGGATTTCATCCACATCGAGGATGTCGCCGCCGCGTGGGCGTCGGCGGCCCGCCATCTGGCCGACGGCACCGTGCCCGACCGGTGGAGCCGGGTCCTGGTGGCGAGCGGGGAGAACCAGTCGGTCCTCGGGCTCGCCCACCTGGTCGACGCCGCTCGACGCGTCCTTCACCCTGAGGCGCCCCCCCTCCGGATCGATATTGTGCCGAACCCCCGGGGGGAGGTGGAACTCCTCGACGAACGGTTCACCGTCGATCCCCGGGCCTCGCTCGAGTTGCTGGGGATCGAACTCCGGCACTCCCTTGCCGGGGATCTTCGTGAACTGTTGCGTGCGGCCGAGACTGCCGCCGGCCCCCCCCGCGCGGGCTAGGCGGCATCGGCCGGCCCCGGACGGAGCAGGAAGCGCCCCACCTTCCGGAGCGCCCGACCGCGATGGGAGAACCGGTTCTTCTCCTCGGGGCTCATCTGGGCGAAGGTGCGTCGCTGCCCCTCGGGGATGAAGATCGGGTCGTAGCCGAACCCGCCCGAGCCCCGGGGGAGCCGGGCCACCGTTCCACGGGACTCCCCGACGAAGAGGTGGTCGCGCCCGTCCACCGTTAGCCCGGCGACGGTCCGGAAGATCGCGGTCCGCGGCGCCCCCTCAAGGGCCCTCAGCAGGGGGCGGAACCCCTTCGGGCCCCCCCAGATCTCGGCAATGTACGCCGAATACACGCCCGGGAATCCCCCCAGGCCGGGCAGGAAGAGCCCCGAATCCTCGACCAGTACGGGGCCGGAGAGATCCCGGAGCACGGCCAGCTTGGCCCGCACGACCGCCCGGAGGTTGTCCGTCTGAGGCTCGACGAACCGCGTGGGCAGGGGATCGACACCCCAACCAAAAGCGGCGAGGATCTCACGGACCTCCCGGAGCTTCCCCGGGTTGCGGCTCGCAAACCTCACCCGAGGCCCCATAGCAGCCCGAGCCCGGCCGTTCACCACGGGTACTCATCGTAGGCGATAATCTCGCCCGGGCTCTTACGGCCCTCCGGCGCGATCGATCGGCCGCCGTTCGCCGGCGCCGGAAAGCCGATGGGGAGGACGGCGATCGGGTGGATCCCGTCCGCAACCTGGAGCACCTGGCGGACCTTCTGCTCGTTGAACTCCACAATCCAGCAGGTGCCGAGGCCCTCGGCGGTCGCCGCCAGCTGGAGGTGGCTCACCGCCACCGCCACATCCAAGGGGTAGGCCGACATGAACCCCCCCACCGTGATCGGGATGTCCTCTTCCACCTCGAAGGCGACGATGGTCGCCGGCGCCTCCAAGATCAGCTTGGCCCCCCGGGAGCAGGCCTGGGCGAGCTGTCGCCGGTGCTCATCGTCTTGGACAATCACAAACCGCCAGGGCTGGAGGTTCTGGTGGGAGGGCGCGAGACGGGCGGCAGAAAGGACCGTCTGCAGCTTCTCGGGAGGCACGGGCCGTGGGTCGAATTGGCCGCACGGCCGATACGCGCGAATCGCCTCCAGAACGTCCATCTCTGACTAATCCGGGCTTGGTCGTTCGGTGGGGGAGGAAGTCATCCCTCCAAGGGGCGGCGATCCATCTGGAGGAGCTATCAGCCCAGCGGGCTTAAAGCATTTCCATAGCCCGGGAAGGCGCCCCCGCATCTCCGCGTCTTTCCGCGGCGGAGGGGGTCTCGGTGCCGGGGCCGGCACCATCGTGTCGGGGGGAGCCCACCGGCGGACCCGAGCCTGCGGGTCCCAACG
>JAJYWS010000018.1 GCA_021791335.1 Thermoplasmata archaeon | reverse complement strand
GTCCTTCAAGCCCTCGACCTGGGCCATGCCTACGCTCCGGGCCGCTACGCGGTCCGGCATCTCTCCCTCGAGCTCCACCGGGGGGAGGTCCTCGGCCTGCTCGGCCGCAACGGCGCCGGCAAGACCACCACGGTCCGGATGTTCACGACCCTCCTGCCGCCGACCGAGGGCACGGCCCGCATCCTCGGGATGGATATCCGGACCGGGGGGCGGGCCCTCCGGTCCCGGCTCGGGGTGGTCCTCCAGGCCGAGTCGCTCGATTTCGTGACGGTCGAGCGGAACCTGACGCTCTACGGCTTCCTCTGGGGGGTGCCTCGGGAGGTGGCCAAGAGCCGGGCCGAGGAGATGATCGAGCTGTTCGAGCTGGAGGGGGCCCGGCACCGCAAGCCCTGGGCGCTGTCCGGCGGCGAACGCCGGCGGTTCCAGGTGGCCCGGGAACTGATGCACGACATGGAGATCCTCTTTCTCGACGAACCGACGGTGGGGCTCGATGCGATCGCCCGGCGCCGGATCCTGGCCTATCTGAGGCGCCGCTCCCGCGCGGGGCTTTCGATGGTCTTCACGACCCACATCCTCCACGAGGCCGACCTGCTCTGCGACCGGATCGCGGTGATGCACCAGGGCCGGCTGCGGGCGCTCGCCCCGCCCGGGGAGCTCAAGCACCGCTACGCGGGCGCCCGGGAGGTCTCGATGTCGTTCCGGCAGCCGTTACCGAACGCCCTGGAGCTCGAACTCGCCCGGGCACTCGCCGACCGGGGCGCCAGTTCGCCCACCGTGGAGGCCGAAGCGGTCGGCGCGGCCAGCTCCGTGCGCTTCCGGGTCGAGCATGCCGAGGAGCTGCTGCCCTGGCTGACCCAGTGGGTCCAGTTGAAGGGGCTCGAACTTTCGAGGCTCTCGGTCGAAGAGGCGACCCTCGAGGGGGCGTTCCTGGGCCTCATCGGCGACCTTCCCGATCCCCCCGATCCCGCCGGGGAGAGCCCCCGCCGTCCGGCGACCGAGGTCCGGGCGTGACGATTCCCCCGGTATTCCGGCTGGTGGTCCGGAACTTCGCCTCGAACCTGGACCCGCTGACCGTCCTGATCCGGTTCGGGCAGCCGGCGATCACGATCATCGTGCTGGGGACGATGTTCAGCACGATCATCTCGAGTAGCGCGACCGGCGGGGGCTCGTACACCGCCTTCCTGGTGCCGGGCATGGTCGCCTTCCAGATGATCACCGGCGGGGTGGTGTCGGGCAACCTCTTCTGGCTCGACCGGCGTTGGGCGATGACCGAACAGATCTTCTCCGGCCCGTTCCGGCGGTCCGAGTACCTGGGGGGGCTGGTCCTCACCACCCTCCTCTTCGCCCTGGTGGGCGTCGGCGTCATGATCCTCGCGGGGCTGCCGTTCATCGGAATCCCCGCGCTTTCGCCCCTCGCAATCGGGACCGTGCTCTTCACGGTCGCCCTCGGCAGCATCTTCTTCGCCGGGCTGTTGATCGCCCTCGGGAGCCGGCTGCGCTCCGCGAACGCCTACTTCACGATCCAGTCGTTCCTCCAGCTGTTCGTGATCTTCCTCTCGACCGTCTACTACCCGATCACCTCGAGCACCCCGAAGCTCCTCGCGGTGATCTTCTACGGGAACCCCCTCACCTATGCGGCCGACACGATCCGGGACGCCTTCGCCGGGACCCTCGGGCTGGGCGACGTGGTCGGGCTCGGGGTGCTCGGCGGGCTCGCCGCCGTGGCCTTCGGGGCGGCGGCGTGGGGATTCCGCGACCTGGACCTCGGCCCGATTCAGTAACTCCGCCCCGTACCCCTCGGCCCTCGGGCCGACGGGGGATCGGCTCAGGCGATGGTCGGGGTCACCGGCGAGGTGCAGAAGGCGCACCGGGTCGCCTTCGCGTGGATCGTCGAGTAGCAGGCCGGGCAGCTGCGGGTCGGCTCCGGTGGGGCGGCGGGCTTCGGGGGGTGACGACGGGCCTGGAGCTGCTCCATCGGCCGGACCAGGGCAAAGAAGAGCACGACCAGGACGACGAGGAACGTCAGGATGGCCTGCAGGAGAACCCCGAAGGTGAAGGTGCTGCCCAGGATCTCAATCTTACCGACGTCCGCGAAGTTGGCGTGGAAGACCATCCCGATGAGGGGGGTGATCACCGAGCCGACCAGCGCGGTGACGATCGCCGAGACCTGGAGACCGATCACGAAGGCGACCGCCATCGACATGAAGTCGCCCCGCGACGCAAACTGCTTGAATTCCTGCCAGGCGCCCATACCCCGCTCTCCTCGAGCCGATCGAGGCAGCGGAGGGTCGGGTATTACAACCTGACGGTCGAGTCGAACGGGAAAGGCCGCGCGGTCACATCGTCTCCAGGGGGGTGACCCCGATCAGGTCGAGCGTGGTCTCCATCGTGCGCCGGGTGGCGGCGACGAGGGCGATGCGGCTGTCCCGCTCGGCCCCGGCGGTCAGGACCGGGACCGCATGGTAGAACCGGTTGAACTGGTCGGCGAGGTCGTGGGCGTACCCCGCCAACGCATGGACGTGGTTGGTCCGGGCGACATACTCCACCCGCCCGGGAAGGGCCCGGATCCGCCGGAGCAGGGCCTGCTCCTCGGGATGGCCGAGGAGGCCCGGGTCGAACGGGTAGGGCGGTCCCTCCCGGCCGGCCTTGCGCAGCAGGCTCGCCGCCCGGGCATGCGCGTACTGGAGGAACGGGGCGGTCCGGCCCTCGAAGCTCAGGGCCTCCTCCCAGCGGAAGAGCACCGTCTTCTCCGGGGCAACGCGCAGGATGTGGTAGCGGACCGCGCTGGTGCCGACCGCCTCGGCGATCCGGCCGATCTCGGCCTCCGAAAGATCGTCCCGTCGGCGGAGTACCTCCTCCCGGGCCCGTCGCACCGCTTCATCCAGGAGGTCGTCCAGCCAGACCCCGGTGCCCCGGCGGGTCGACATCCGCCCGCCTTCGGGCACGGTGAGGTCCTGGTAGATCACATACTCCGGCCGTCGGGGCTCCCCGATCTCCGCGAGCAGCGCGTCCAGCGTCTGGGCATGGAGCCGGTGGTCCTGGCCGAGGACGTCGATCACCCGAGCGAACCGGGCGAACTTGCTGAGGTGGTAGGCGACGTCCCGGGTCACGTAAAGGCTGGTCCCGTCGGCCCGGCGGACGATGATCTTGGCCTCCTCCTTCGGGAGCCGGTAGCCGCTCGCGTCGATCGCCGCGGCCCCGTTCTCCTCGAGGGTCGCGTGGGGGGCCTTCAGCAGCCGGTCGACGACCTGGCCGACCGCACCGGAGTCGAGCAGCGACGACTCCCAGACCCGCTCGTCGAACCGGATCCCGATCCGGGCGAGCGACTGGAGCATCCCGTCGAGGATCTCGGAAATGCGGCGGTGGTGCTCGGCCGGTGGATGCCCCTCCTCCACCGCCCGGACGATCGCCGCGACCTCCGCCTGGGCCTCCGGGTGGCTCTTGAGGTAGCCGCTGACCGCCGGATACGGCCGGCCGAGCCGTCGGTCGGCCTTCTCCGCGGGGTCGATGGTGGGGGCCTCGGCCCGGATCTCGGGGGGCCATGAGTCGGGAGGCCGGGACCAGATCCAGGTGATCATCGCCGCCTGGCGGCCCATGTCATCGACGTAGTACTGGGTGACCGCCGGGATGCCCCGGGCCCTGAGGACCCGGACCAGGGTGTCGCCGATGATCGCATTGCGGACCCGGCCGACATGGAAGGCGCCGGTCGGATTCGCACTGGTGTGCTCGACGCAGGCGGTCCCGGCCTCAGGCTCCCAGTGGCCGTAGCGCTCCCATCGGCCGAAGACGGTCTCCAGGGTCCCGCGCGCGACCGTCTCCGGCTCGAGGGTCAGGTTGACGTAGCCCTGGGCGGCGGCCGCGCTCCGAAGCGGCGGTCGCTCCGGGCGCAGCCGGGCCGCGAGATCGTCGGCCAATCGGGGGGGCGCCCGCCCGGCGATGCGGGCCCAGCGATGGACCGCGAGCGCGAGGTCCCATCCCTCCCCTCCGCTTCGGTCGAGTGCCGCCTCCAGTTCGGGACGCTCGACCGGGATCGATTCGGCCCGGAACGCCTCGAGGATCCGGTCGATCAGCGGGGGGGCCCAGCGGCTCCAGGGGTCGGGAGGAATCACCGGGGATGGGGACGCGGAGTTCACGGTATCCGGGGGGAGAACGCTTTAGCGGAGCCCCCATCATAACGGTTCCCTCATGGTGGACACGATCCTCATCCGGTACGGGGAACTGGCCCTCAAATCGCCCCCGGTCCGGCGCGAGTTCGAGCGCCAGCTGCAGCACAACATCCTCGAGCAGTTCCGGGCCGCGGGCATCTCGGGACGGCTCCGGTCGGACGCGGGCCATCTCTACGCGGACGTCGAGGAGGGGGCCCGGGCGGTCCCCGTGCTGCGTCGGGTCTTTGGGATCACCTCGGTGAGCCGGGTCGAGGAGCTTCCGGCCGACCGGGCCGTCATCGAAGAACGGTTCCTCGGGCTCGCCGACCGGCGGCTCCACCGGGGGGACCGGTTCGCCGTCCGGGCGCGCCGGACGGGCCACCATACGTTCACCAGCCAGGAGCTGGCCCGGGACCTGGGGAGCGCGATCCTCGCCCGATTCGCCGACCGGGGCCTGTCCGTCGATCTGGACTCCCCGACCGTGGAGCTGTTCATCGAGGTCCGGTCGAACCGCGCCTACCTCTCGGAGGACCGGGCCGCCGGCCCGGGGGGCCTTCCCCTCGGCGTCGCGGGGCGGGTCGTGGCGCTGGTGGACGGCCTGCGGGGGGCCCTCGGGGCGTTTCTGCTGATGAAACGGGGCTGTCGCGCCCGGTGGGTCACCCGGGGGAAGGGCGCCGACCTCGTGGCCTCCACCCTGGCCCGGTTCGATCCCACCGGCCGGACGTTCCCCGGGGACGACGGCGAGGAGCCGCTCGCCCACCAGATCGCCGGCATCGCGGACGCCGCTCACGCCGACGGGATCGTCCTGCCGCTCGGGGTCGACGGGTTCCCCCACGCCCGGGCGGTCTACGGCGACCGGGTCGTCTTTTCCCCGACGATCGGCTGGACCGACCGGGAGGTCGAGGCGCGATGGGCGCGCGTCCGGGAGCTCGCGGGGTAGTCCAGCGGCGGCTCGCCGAGGAGCCGTCCCCCCCGACGCCTTCCTCCGCGCCGGCCCCGACCCGCGCCATCGTCGTACCGCCCCCGCCCGTTCCGCCCGTGGGCGACGAGAGTGTCCGGGCGCTGCTCGAGCGTCAACGCCGATGGATCCGGGCCTCCTCGGCTCCGGCGACGGCCGAGGCGTCGGCGGCTCCCCCACCCGACCCGGCGCCGTCGGACGGCCCCGATGAAGGCGCGAAAGGTTGAAGAGCCCCGGCTCCTCGGTTCTTTAGGTAGCACGATGCCGACATGGGATGTGGCCGGACGATTCTACGCCCGACGTAACTACTGGCAGGTGTTTCGCAAGCAGTGCGACGCCCCCAGCGCGGCGGCCGCCCGGGAGTGGATTCTCTCGGAGCTGGGCGGCTGCCACCATGTCAAGCGGACCCTCGTCCGGATCGATGAGGTCCGGGAGGCTCCGTCGGCATGAGTTCTCCCGCCTCCGCCAGCGTCGAGGAACGGGCCCAGGAGGAGATGGCCCGGCTCGACGCCTACCGTAGCCAGCTCAACGCGATGCTCTCCCAGCTGCAGATGCTGCAGTCGTCCCGCATGGACCATGAACGGGCCCAGCGATCCTTGGACGGGATCGAGCGGGCCGAGGCCGGCCGGGAGTTCCTGATCCCCCTGGGGGGAGAGACCTACGTCCGGGGCACGGTCCAACGGGGCACGCCGGTCCTGATCGGGATCGGCTCCGGGGTGACCGTCGAGCTGCCTCGCGAGCAGGTGGTCGAGACCCTGGCCCAGCGGATCACCCGGATCGATTCGGCCACCCGCGAGCTCGAGGGCCAGATCCGCACCTTCGAGGACCGGATCCAATGGCTCTCCCAGCGTCTTGAGGCGCTCGCGCGCGGCGAGCCGGTACCGCCCGGGTCCGCCGATTCCGATGTGGGCGGCGATTAAGTCCCGACTCCGTCGTTCGGAAGCGGAGCCCGCCCCCCCTTCTCCGGGGAGTTCCCCCGGCCCGGTTCCCGCCCCGACGGACAGCGCGGGGTCATCCCCGGCAGAGCCGTTCACCGACAGCCTCCTCGGCCGTCGGATCCGGGACGCCTCGCTCGAGGAGATCACCGACCAGCTCGAGATTGCGCTGCTCCAGTCGGATGTGGCCCTACCGGTGGCCGAACGGCTCATCGCCGACCTGCGGCGGAGCCTCGCCGGCAAGAAGCTCAGATGGGGGGCCGACCTCGAATCGGCCGTCCGCAGCTCGCTGGAGCGTTCGGTCCGGGCCATCCTCTCGAAGCCCGGGCCGTCGCTGGCCGACCGGATCCGGGCCCACCAGCCGAAGCCGTTTGTGATCCTCTTCCTGGGGGTCAATGGGACCGGCAAGACCACCACCATTGCGAAGCTGTCGGGGTGGCTCCGCCGCGAGGGCTTGAGCTGCGTGATCGCCGCGGGCGACACCTTTCGGGCGGGGGCGATCGAGCAGCTCCTGGTCCACGGCGAGCGGCTGGGGATCCGGGTCGTCCGCCAGCAGGAAGGGAGCGATCCGGCGGCGGTCGCCTACGATGCCATCGAACACGCCCGGGCGAAGGCGGTGGACGTCGTTCTGGTCGATACCGCCGGCCGCCAGCACACCAACGAGAACCTGATTGCCGAGGCCCAGAAGATCCGCCGCGTGGCCCATCCGGCGCTCACCCTGTTCGTCGGGGACGCGCTGAGCGGCAACGACGTGGTCGAACAGGCCCGGCTCTTCCACGAGGCCCTCGGGATCGACGGGCTCATCCTGACCAAGCTCGATGCCGACGTCAAGGGCGGGGCGGCGCTCAGCACCGTCTTCACGGTCGACAAGCCGATCCTCTTCTTCGGTACCGGCCAGGGGTACGACGACCTCCGCCCGTTCGACCCGGAGTGGATGATCCAGCGTCTGTTCCGGGAGGGCGAGGTCGCGTGACGCCCCTGCTCGACGTGGTCCTGGTCCGGCCGAAGGAGGACGGGAACGTCGGGGCCGTGGCCCGGGTGGCGCGCAACTTCGGCGCGGACCGGCTCGTGATCGTCAATCCCAAGGCTCCGCTGTCGACCGAGGCCCGACGACGGGCGATGGGCGGGATCCCGGTCCTCCAGCGGGCCGTCCGCGCGGCGAGCGTCGAGGAGGGGATCGCCGACGCCGACCTGGTCGTCGGCACGACCGACATGTCGACCGGCCGGTCGACCGCGTTTCTGCGCCGCTCGGTCTCGCCCGAACGGCTCGCCGAGGCGATCCGCTGGGTCGACGGCCGGGTCGCGCTGCTCTTCGGCCCGGAGGACAACGGCCTCTCCCGCACCGAGCTCGCCCGGTGCGATCTGCTGGTCCACATCCCGGCCCGCCGGGAGTTTCCGACCCTCAACCTCTCCCATGCGGTCGCGGTGGTCCTCTACGTCCTCCACCGGTCCCGATCGGTGGCGGCCGATCCCGATTCGACCCCCGCGCCCGAACCGCTCCGGCTGCGGGGCCGGGAGAAGGAGATCTACATCGACCGGATGGCCGGCCTACTGAGTGACACGGGCTACCCCGCCCACAAGCAGCGAGGTTTAATCCTCCTGGTCCGTCGGATGATGGGGCGTTCGACCCCTACCGACTCCGAGTATCGGATGATGCTCGGCTTCCTCCGCCAGGTCGAACGGGCCCTTGGGCAGAGATCGGATGTCCGAAAGCAGGGATTGGCTCAGAGTGCGCGGCATCGGCCGGGAACGGTTCGTCGGCTACCTCGCCGACTACCTCGCCGGTCTCGGCTACCGCGTGGAGCGGGGCGAACGGACCGAGCCGATGGAGAGCTGGCTCAAGGGTCGGCTCGAACGACCGAACCCGGCCGTGCCGGCGAGCGCGGGTGAGCTCGAGTTCCGGTTCTATCCGACCAGCGGAGGCGCCGCCGTCGTCTGGGAGCTTCCCCAAGCGGTCGCCGACTCGGACCGCGGCCGTCTCGACCGGCTGGTCCGGGAGATCGCCACCCACCTCGAGCGGGCGATCTCGACCGAAAGCCACGCGACCGCGAAGCTGATCCGGCCCTCCGATTCCCATCTCCCGTGGGGATCGACCCCCACGGCCCCGGCCGCCCCGTAGGGTTCAGCGGTTCGACCGGAGCAGGGCCGAGCGGACCGCCCGGCGGGCCTGTTCGGAGGCCGCCCAGCCGAGGGCATCCACGTCGCGGGGGCTCGACCCGGGACGGGGATCGGCGGCGGCGGTGGTGACCCCAAAGGTGACATCTCCGTCGGTGGCCGATCCGTAGGGGGCGATGACCGAGGCGAGCCCTCCTTCGGCGATCGTGACCACCCGGCGGAGCTCGGGACGCCGCAGCGGCGCGTCGGTGACGACCAGGGCCAGGGTCGTCCCGACGCCGATCGTCGCGGGCCGGTCCCTCGCGCCCGGGGGGACGATCCGGCCGGCCCGGTTCCGGGCCCCGGCCAGCCATCCGCCCCGAACCGGGTCCCGGACGGCGCCGACCGCATTGACCGCGACCAGCACGCCGAGGCGGGCCCCTTGGGGGGTCGGGCCGACCGCAAACCCGAGGCCGCCGCGCATGGCCCAGTCCCGGCCCCGGTACTTGCCCACCGTGGCCCCCGCCCCCGCGCCGACGCGGCCCTCGGCGCAGCGGCCGGGGCTCGCCGAGCGGACCGCGGCCGCCCCCAGGTCGGCGTACTCCGGGAGCTCCCCGCCGGCCGGGGGAAGGTCGTAGAGCGCGGCCCCGGCGATCGGGACGATCCGCCGGGTCGACCCAAACACCGGGGCCCCGGCGCCGGCGTCGAGGAGGGCGGTCCGTACCCCCCGCGCGGCATCGAGCCCGAAGAGGCTCCCGCCGGCGAAGAAGACCGCCCAGCGGCGGCCGAAGGTCGCCTCCAGGCTGAGCGAGCCGGTGTCGAAGGTGGCCGAGGCGCCGCCCCGAATGCTGACCACGGTGAGCGCGGCCCGATCGAGGCAGGCCACGGTGACCCCGGTGCTCCGGGCGCGGTCGGTGGCGTGTCCGATCCGAAGGCCCGGAATCGTTCCCCGTTCCGCCGCGCCCGACCTCGGCACCCCCGGGCGATGGCGACCCTCCCTTTGGGTCTTTCGCGCCGTACCGTTATCTACCGGGCCGCATGCCCAGAAGGAATGCCTGCCCGATCCCCCCGTCCGGCGACGCCGGATCCCTACGTTCCGAAGGAGTTTCGGATCCAGCGCTCGCTCGAGCCCGGCCGATACCCTCTCCTCATGGGGTTCCCCGGACTCGACCGACTTCCGATCGCCCACCGGATCGAACCGGACGAGGCCCGACGCGGCCGGCTCTTCGGAGAGACCTGCATCCAGATCGTCGAGGCCGATCTGTGGATGTATGTGGCCCCGTTCGAGCTGCCCCCGGGTCGCCCGCCCGGTTGGAATCCGGTCGTCGCCGACATGGACTGCATCGTCATCGGCCTCAAGCACCTGCGCGACAGCCCGGCGATCATGCTGTTCATGGACATCTACCATGAGCTCTGTCACGTCCAGCAGCGGCAGGGCGGCGCCAACCTCTTTGACCGGGAGGTGAGCTACGTCGACCGTTGGACCGAGGTCGAGGCCTATCGGGTGGTGGTCGAGGAGGCCCGACGGCTCGGCGTTCCGGACGATTTCCTGCGGGAGTACCTTCGGGTCGAGTGGATCAGTTCGGCGGAGCACCAGCGGTTGCTCGAACGGCTCGGCGTGCCTTCGAAATAGGTCGGCGGCGGGTGCCGGAGGGGCCGGCGGCGCTCCCCCCCCCACCGACGGGCGGGTGGGCCCGTTGAAGCTCCATCGGCCGGGCGAAGGTCCCGGTGCCGAACTCTGGGGTTGATCTCAGGCGGCAGGCTTATAATGGGGTCCGAAGTCCCCCGCGCGCTTTCCATGACGCAATCCGCGTACCGGTACATGGCGGAGTCGTTCCGCCAGACCCTCGGAGATGACGGGGCGGCCCTCCGGCACGAACGGTTGCTCCAGTGGCGTCAGGAGCACACGGTGACCCGGGTCGACCATCCGACCCGTCTGGATCGCGCGCGCGCGGTCGGGTACCGGGCCAAGGAGGGATTCGTGGTGGTCCGGGTGCGGGTTCGCCGGGGCGGTCAGCGCAAGCGGGCGATCATCGCCGGTCGCCGGCCCAAGCACAAGGGAATCCTCCGCATGACGCTGGCCAAGAGCCTCCGTCGGATCGCCGAGGAGCGGGCGCAGAAGCACTACCCCAACTTGGAAGTCCTCAACTCCTACTGGCTCGGCGAGGACGGCAAGCAGAAGTTCTACGAGATCATCCTGGTGGATCCGGACCACCCCCAGGTCATCGCCGACCGGAAGATCGACTGGATCGGTGCTCCGGCCCAGTCCGGGCGGGTCTATCGGGGCCTCACCAGCGCCGGCCGGGAAGGCCGAGGGCTTCGCTGGAAGGGGAAGGGTGCCGAGCGGATGCGGCCGTCCCGTACCCGGAACCGCCGGCCGATCCGGCGGACCCAGAGCAAGGTCATCCCGTAGGCACGAGGGTGTCCCACCCGCACGCTCGAAACTCTTCCTCGAGCGAACGGTGGAACGTCTCGGCATACCGCCTTGCCCAGGTCGCGAGCCCTTCCACGTGGACCACCTCGTTTCGCAGCAGGCTGGCAAGTTCGCGCCGGAGCCCGAGGTCGATCGTGGGCCGGCCCCCCGGAGCGTACTCCCCCAGACGGCGGGCCAGGCGACCGCCCTGCCGATCCCAGTCGGTCAGGACGATGACCCGACGATGCCGATCCCCCAGCTCCCGGATCCGGTCCGCCAGGGTCCGTCCCGAGTGGAGGGTCTCGATATCGCCGTCAATGCCGAGCCGACGAAGCGAGGCGCGGTCCCGCTCGCCTTCGACCAGGATGACCGTCCCGGGGCTTCGGGCCTCGAGGCCCAGCCGGGCCCAGAATTGCAGGAAGGCCTCGAATCGGTCCAGCGGCGTATCGGGCGGGGGCATCGGCTCTACCGGGGGGGCAGATTCCACCCACGCCCCAAACGACTATAGGCTCCCCCATCTCTGGACGGACGGGGTCGTCGGTGACCGATTCGTACACCCAGCTCCTCGAGTCCCGGAGGACCGAACTGGCCTCGCGCGGGCTCAGCAAGCTGCCCCACGACTTTTACCGGACCACGGAGGCGTACCTGGCGGAGACCCGCCGGACCTACGAGACCGAGCTCCGCAGCAACCCGAGCAGCGGGAAGGGGGAGCTGGCCCGACAGACCTTCCACCGCGCGACGAAGGTCGCCCGGGACCTGATCGATGCGCGTACCACGAAGCTGGTGGGCGCTGCCCTCCAGGCGTCGCTCGGGGGTGCCCCGGAGCTGCCGAACAGCCTCCCGGAGGAACGGAAGCTCTTCGACTCGATCGTCGGGGAGCTGCGGCAGTATCGCCGGACCACCGCGCCCTACCTCCTGCCCGACGAGGCGTCGAAGGCGTCGGCGCCGGTCCCTCCCCCGAGCGCGCCGACCGACGTTCCCCCGGCCGCCCCGGCGTTGGTCTATGTCCGGGTGACCCACGGGGGCCGGTCGATGGAGCTCGGCCCGGAGACGCTCGATCTGCGCACCCATGACCTTCTGAGCCTCCCCCCGGACCGGGCCCGGCTCCTGGTCCAGGCGAAGGTGGCGACCCGGCTCACCGACCCGTTCGAACGCCGCGTCACCTAGGGGTGGGCCGGGCCCGGAGCGGCCGGCGACGGGCCGAGAGTTCGAGGGCTCGGAACCGGTCGAAGCCGAACCACAGGCTCTTGACCGCGAGGTGGACCCGGACCCGCTCCGCCTCGCCGGGGGCGGCGCGTCGAAGCTCTTCCGCGACCTCGGTGAGCCCCCAGGCCCCGAGCGCCTCGGCCTGGCTCCGATACGCCATCTCGACGAGCCCGGCCGCGCCGGCGGCCGCCCGGAGCCGCGCGAAGTCGACGTCGACCGAAAGGTCGGCGGTCCCCGGTGCTTGGAGCGGATCCCCCCCGGCCCGGTGGCGCCGCAGGGTCGAGATGCGGCCGGTCGGATGATGGACTCCGAGTTCTTCGGTCATCCCGCCGTAGTCCAGGATGAGCAGGGCCCCCGCGGCCAGGTGGTCGGCGACCGCCCGCAGGAGCGATTCCCCGGCCGGGGAGACTTCCCGGACCGTGCCCTCCTCGTCCTCGGGAAGCGGCGCGGCCCCGACGCCGCGCACCGGCTCCCCGAGCCCCCAGGATCCCCGATCGCCGGCCCAGAGGACCGTCCGCTCCCGCCAGACCCCACCGGTCCGGATCAGCGATCGGGCCGGCAGGGCGTCCCAGAGCTCGTTGGCGAAGACGGCGCCCGTGAAGGGACCCCGCTCCCCGATCCCGCTTTGGACCGACCGTCGAACCCGGGACGCCGGGGCCGGCCACTCCCGCTGGACCGCGCGCTGCCGCAAGGTCGCCGATCGTTCGATCAGGACATACTCGAACCGCTCCGGCGTGCCGGAGCGTCGGGCGATCTCCCCGGCCACTTCCTCGGCCAGGCTCCCGTCGCCCGGGCCGAGTTCCACCACCCGGAACGGGTCCGGGTGATCGAGCTGGGCGTCGATATCGAGGACCCACCGGGCGATGGTCCGTCCGAACGCCGGCCCCAGGTGGGCCGCCGTGTAGAAATCCCCGGGCTTCCCGAAGGGGGTCTCCCGCCGCTGGTAGTAGCCCCCCTGCGGGTCGTAGAGGGCGATCTCCATGAACCGTTCCCACGGCAGGGACCCGCCGTGGAGGTCGCCCCATCGGCGGACGGAGTCCGCAGCCCCGCGCCCGCCGGGCGGGTCGGGTGAGGCGGCCATGGCCCTCTACCCGATGTAGCCCAGGTCCTCGCGGGAGGCGGCCGGGGCGGAAGGGCCGCTCTCGCTGGATTTCTGCTCGGCGTCGTGGATCCGCTGGGCAATCCGGTCGATGTCCTTCGCCTTGGTCTCGAGGTCGGTGAAGTCGATGGTGACGTTCAGTACCTTGGTGAGGATCCGGAGGATCGCCTCGGCGCTGCGGGGATCGACAAAGTAGCCGCTGGTTTCGCCCATGAGGCAAACCCCCTCCATCTCAAACAGCCGGCCCAGACCGAGGAACAGGCCGCTCGCCCCGATGAGCCCGCCGCCCGGATCGGTCTTGGAGAAGACCACCCCGGCCTTCTTCATCGCCTCGACCCGGGCCGCGCTGGTGGCGGCGCCCAGGACCCGGGGCTTCTCGATGACCCGTCCCTGGGCAAACCCCGCGAGGGTGTAGACCTCCCGGATCCCGAGGCGGTGGCAGAACTCCAGGACCCGGTGGGTGATCTCGTACTGGCCCTCCGGGCTGATCCCCTGGTAGTCGCCCCCGAGGATGACAATGTCCCGGGCGCCGGCCCCCGTCGGGCGGAAGTAGTGGAGGTCGTTCGAGACCAGCCGGATGATCCCTTCCTCCCCGACATACACCTGCGGGGGGAAGAACTTGGAGTAGATGGTCGCGAGCGGCTTCGCGCCCAGCTGCTCGCGAAGGTAATCCGCGGCCAGCTTGCCCACATTGCCGACGCCGGGGAGCCCCTCGACGAGGATCGGGTTACGGAGCGTGACCTTGTCGAGCGGTTGGATCAGCACATCGTCCACGGTAATCACCGACTCAACCGGTCCGGCGTAGATAATGGTTCGCTGACGTCACGGTGCCTGGATGGCGCGAGGGGGGCGACCGCCCCCCGCCCGAACCCCCCGGGCCTCGGGGAACGTCAGGGTCAAGTAGCGTCGGCCCTCGCTAGGGCGAGCGCGTCCCATCGATGTCGTCCCTGGAAGAGCAGATCACCGAGATCGAGGAGGAGATCCGCTCGACCCAGTACAACAAGGCGACCCAGCGGCACATCGGCCGGCTGCGGGCCAAGCTCGCGGTCCTACGGCTCGAACGGGAGACCCGCTCGAAGGGCAAGGGCGGAGGCTCGGGCTATGCCGTCCGCAAGAGCGGCCATGCCACGGTCGGGCTCGTCGGATACCCCTCGGTGGGGAAGTCCACCCTGCTCACGGCGCTCACCTCGGCCGAGAGCGAGAGCGCCGCCTACGACTTCACGACCGTGTCGATCATCCCCGGGATGCTCGAGTGGGCCGGGGCCCAGATCCAGATTCTCGACATGCCGGGGCTGGTGCCGGGCGCCTCCAAGGGCCGGGGCCGGGGCCGCGAGGTCCTCTCGGTCGTCCGGTCGGTCGACCTGATCCTGTTTCTGATCGATCCGGAGCACACCGATATCCAGGGGCTGGTGAACGAACTCGAGGGGTCCGGGGTCCGGATCAACTCCCGCCCCCCGAAGATCGTCCTGGAGCGTTCGGATCGCGGGGGCCTCACCATCACCAGCACCGTGAAGCTGACCCACCTCGCGGGGGGCTTGGCTTCCGAGATCGCCCGCGAGTTCAACTTCCACAACGGGCTCATCGTGTTTCGTGAAGACGCCACGGCCGACCAGCTGATCGATGCCTTCGCCGGCAACCGCGTCTACGTCCCGGCCATCCTGGGCATCAACAAGAGCGAGTACCTCCGGGCGGAGGACCGGCGGGCCCTGGCCGCCAAGGTCGCGCCCTTCCAGCCGATCTACATCTCCGCGCGCGGCCGAATCGGGTTGGACGCGCTCGTCCAGGGGGTCGGCACGGCCCTCCAGTTCATCCGGATCTACGTGAAGCCGCCCGGGGCCCCGCCCGACCGGGACGCCCCCGTCATCCTGCGGAAGGGCGACTCGGTCCGGGAACTGCTCCGACGGCTACCGGTGGAACTCGAACGGAACTTCCGATCGGCCCAGGTCTGGGGGCCGAGCGCGCGCTTCCCCGGCCAGACGGTCGGACGGGATCATGTGCTCGCCGACGAGGACGTCGTCACGGTGGTCGTCACTCGGGGCTCCCGGACCCGCGGGTAGGGCGCCGGACCGGTCGGCGCCCTCCGCCCGACGGCGGGCTGCGCCGCAGGTCCAGAAAGTAGTGGGCCCGGTGGAACGGGGCGAGCGGCACCGGACTTCCGCCCAGGAACTCCGCGGCCAATGCGTCGACCGCCCGTCGGGCATGCTCCGCCGGGGCGATCCCCCGCTCGATGCTGGAGGCCTTGAGCGCGATCAGGGCCCGACCCCGGTCCGCGAGGAAATAGTTCGCGTTCTCCCGAAAGATCTCGACCTGGTCGGGTTGGGAGATATCGACGTAGATCCCCGAGACATTGGGCACCCAGTCCACGTACTCCCTCGGTCGGCGGGCATCCGCAAGGATCGGCACCAGGTTGGGCCAGCGCTCGGCGACGGCGATCAGGCGTCCGAACGGCCGGAGGCTCTTCTCCACGGCGTAGACCCGGCCCTTCGAGCCCACCAGATCCGCAAGGAAGGAGGCGGTCGTCCCGCTCGCGGCGCCCAGGTAGAGCCACGGCTCCCCGGCCGAGGGAAGGTCCCCCTCCCAGCCCCGGGCCAGCGCGGCGGCGAGCTTGCTCCGGTAGGGGTCGAAGTGGCGGACGGTCCGCCCTCGGGCCGCGCTCCAGCGCTCCCCGTGCGTCGGGGGAAGCGAGCCCAAGGTCTCCACCCAGAAGGTGGGGTACCGTTCCTCGGGCCGGACCCAGAGGGCCGGGTGTCGGTCGGTCGGTCGGAAGAGGGACGGCCTAGGCATGGGACCCCCGCTTGAGCCCGTCGACCCGCCGGTCCCGGCGGCGCCTAAGCTCCGGCCCCACCGGGCTCCGGGTGGTGGCGTCGGCCCGGGCCGCAATCACCGCGAGCGCCGCCAGGCTGCGGGCGTAGGCCCCCCGTCGGGCGGGGGGGAGTTCCTCCATCCGCTCGCCCCGGTAGAGGATCCCGTACTTCGGCCCCCGCTCGGGGGAGGGGCGCCGCTTCGACCCGAGGAGCTGGAGGCGGGCCGATCGCATGCGGCCGAGCGCCGCGCGGCTCCCCGCGAGGGCGAGCAGCCGGGCCGCGGCCCGGAAGCCGACCACCTGGGTCAGATTGGGGAGCACCTGCTGGGCCGCCCGCTCCAGTTCGGCGGAAAGCTCGTGATGGTGCTGTTCGAACAGCTCCCGGAAGCGGGCCCATCGGCCCGCGTAGGCCGCGACGCCGGGGTCCGACCCTCGGCCAAATTCCAGGGCGGCGTTCTGTTCCCGGCCCAAGGCACGTTCGACCCGTTCCTCTTCCCGGGCGAGCGCGATCAGGACCTCGTCCGGATCCCGCAGCGCTTCCTCCAGGCGTGCGCGGGCGAGCGCGATCAGCCACCGACGCTCGCGGGCATCGGCCGGGACGGGGATCGACGCTCGGGCCCGCCGGATCGTCTCGGGCTCGGCCAGCCGGGCGCGCCGGCCGACCCGTTCGACGGCGCGCCGGATCCGTTCCGATCCCACTTCGACCTCGGCGGCGGCCGGAAGTCGTCCCAGGATCTGGACCGCTACGGCGGGGAGGGGCGGCTCACCGCCCGACGGATCGGGCTCCCAGAGGAGGATCTGCCAGCCGAGGGCGCCCGGATCCCGGATCAAAAGTCGGGGTCCGGCCCCCAACATCAAGGCGGCGGGCACGCCCTAGAACTCCTCGAGGGACTTCTGGTGCCGGCGCCGCTCGGCCGGCACGTCCAGGGGGTAGCGGGCGGTGAGGCAGCCGAGGCAGAGGTCCCGTTCGGGAAGGCCGATGGCCCCCACCAGCCCCTCCAGGGAGAGGTAGTGGACACTGTCGGCTCCGATGATGCCGGCGACCTCCTCCTCGGTCCGGCCGGCGGCGACCAGCTCCTTGCGTTCCTTCATGTCGATGCCGAAGTAGCAGGGCGCCCGGATCGGGGGGCATCCGATGCGCACGTCGACCGTCGTGGCGCCCGCGCCGCGCACCATCTGGACGATCTCCCTCAGCGTGGTTCCCCGGACGATGGAGTCGTCGAGGAGCACCACCCGCCGTCCCTTCAGCAGCCCCGGCACGGGGTGAAGCTTCACGCGGACCTCGAGTTCCCGCTTGCGTTGGTCGGGGAGGATGAAGGTCCGCTCGACGAAGCGATTCTTGATCAGCGCCTCCGCGTAGGGAATCCCCGAGACCACCGAGAACCCCAGGGCCTGGGGGCGGGCCGAATCGGGGACCGGTACCACCAGATCGGCCTGGGCCGGGCTCTCCTCGGCCAGCCGCTGGCCGATCCGGTGTCGGACATCGTAGACCGACCGTCCCTCGGCCGAGGAGTCCGGTCGGGAGAAGTACACCCACTCGAACATGCAGTGGGCCCGCTCACCGGCGCCCGAGATCCGGCCGGTCCGTGAGATCTCCCCCCGGTCAAGGACCAGAATCTCCCCCGGGGCGACGTCCCGCCCGGCTTGGCCGCCCATGAGTTCCAGGGCGACGGTTTCGCTCGCGACCGCCGTCCCCCCGTCGACCGTGCCGACGACCAGAGGCCGGATTCCAAGGGGGTCCCGAAACGCCACCACACGGTTCCCGACCAGCATCACGACCGCATACCCGCCGACCAGCTCCGCGCAGGCGCGTCGGACGGCGGCCTCCACGTCATGGGTCCGGCCGAACTCCATCGCCACCATCTGGGCGATCGTCTCCGAATCGGCGCTCCCGAGGAGTTCGATCCCTTGGGCCTCGAGGCGGCGCCGAATCCGGTCGAAATTCACCAGGTCGCCGTTGTGGGCCAGCGCCGCGTCCTCGTTCCCCAGCTTGAAGACCAGGGGCTGGGCGTTCTCGAGGTCGCTGGTCCCGGTGGTCGAGTAGCGGACGTGGCCGATACCCACCGGCCCCCTCAAGGAGTCGATCAACTCCTGGGTGAACACCTCATGGACCAGCCCCATCCCCTTGCGGTGATGGAGGGTACCGTGGGAGGTGGTGGCGATGCCGGCCGACTCCTGACCGCGGTGCTGCAGGGCGCGAAGCCCCCGGAAGAGATAGGGGGCCGCGCCCCGCCCCTGCAGAGACACGCCGACGACGCCGCAAAACTCGCGGGCCGGCATGAGCGTCGGGGAGTGACCTCCGACCGAACCCACGCGGCCCGCCACTTAAGGGGTGCGCCTCCGCCGACGGCCGGGTTACCCGAAGAGCGCCGAGAGGCCTTCGGCCGCCTCTTCTTCCGAGACGCCCTTCTCTTCCTTCTTTTCCTCTTCCTTCTTCTCGGCCTTCGCGTCCTTCTTCTCGGAAGGCGCAGGGGCCGCGGCCGGGGCCGAGAAGGTTTCGGCCTTGGCCAGGACTTCGGCGATGTTCACGCCTTCCAGCGACGCCAGGAGCGCCTGGGCCCGGCCCGAGTCCGGGGTGATCCCGGCGGCGGTCAGGACTCCGGACAGGCTCTTTTCGTCGATCGGCTTACCGGCGGCGTTGAGCAAGAGCGCACCGTACACATACTCCATGTTTCTCACCTAGTTTGGCTTGCGGGGGTACCCCTAATGGCCCGTGATCTCGGAAACCGCCTTGGCCTGGCGGAGCGCCTTCGCGAACAGCGAGGCGGCGGTCTCCTTGGTGGGATAGCTCGCCTCGACGGCGAGGGCAAGAGCGCGCCGGTGGGCACGCCCGAGGAGCAGCGGGGTCGTCTCCGCTGTCGCATAGCCGAGCTCGAGGGCCAGCGCCAGCGACCGGCGGGCCGACCGGGCGAGTTCGGCCCGCAACGCGTCCAGATCGACCGCCAGCACCTCCGGGGGATAGAAGGTCCCCCGGTTCACGACGGCGCGGAGGTTGAGGCCGACTTCGAGCGGGAAGATCTCCATGCGGGTCAGTAGCCCCGCGACCTCCCGGCTGATCGGTTGGCCCTTCGGGACGATCAGGGTATCCTTCTTGAGGACGACCTTCCCCTTTTCGATGGCCGCCGGGAACCCCGCGTGCTGGAGTTCGCCGACGATGGGGCCGGGCTTGAAGCTGGTGGTTCCCGCCGGGACCACGATGTCGGCTGGGGCCAGCTCTCCGCCCCGGGCCGGGGTGGGGGATCGAGTCTTGGAGAGCTCGGAATAGAGCGTAAAGGGGTTGCCTTCACAGGTCATGAGGGCGGTCTGGTCGGTCACGTGGGCGCGCAGGGGTTCCAGCGAAGGGAGCTCCTTCTGGGCCGCTTCAAGCGCATGCAGGATCAGGCTGTTCGGGGAAACACGGATCGGGCGGCTCTGGCCCCGCAGGGAGCGGCGCATCGACTGGAGCGCGGACGCCGGAACCCCTCGGATTCCGATCAGCGCGACCATCGGCTTCGCGGCGAGCTGCTGGCGCAGTTGCTCGACACGCTCGAGCTTGGCCGGGGATACCGATTCTCTTCCGGGCATGACCTCTCCCTACCGTAGCCGGATCGCCGGACCCATCGTGGTCTTGAGGTAGGCGGATTCGATGTTCGTCGCGCCCCGCTCAAGGCGACCGATCAGCCGGCCCAACAAGGCATCGACATTCTGGGCGATCTGTTCGGGCGTCATGGCCCGAGTTCCGACGGGGGCATGGAATGTCCGATTGCCCTTGGACCGAACACGGACCGATTTCTTGAGGCTGTTGATGAGGTTGGTGGGGTCCCCGCCGGGCGGGACCGGTCGGGGCATCTTCCCCCGGGGCCCCAGAACCACGCCGAGCCGCTTTCCGATCGTCGGCATCAGGGGGGCCTCTGCCAAGAAGAAGTCCATCTGGTTCACGAGCCGCTTGGCGGACTTCTTGTCCTTGATGACCTCATCCAGCTCGGCCGAAGAGACGGCGAGGTCGACCACACCCTTGACCTTCTGGCACATCTCGGGGGTTCCGAAAAGGGCGACCTTGACCGGCTTGCCGCGTCCGTTCGGAAGCGGCATGTCGTCCTCGATCCGGTTCT
>JAJYWS010000046.1 GCA_021791335.1 Thermoplasmata archaeon | reverse complement strand
GGCAACTCCGAGTGCCGGATGAACGACGCGACCAACTCGGGGTGCGCCTGCATCGATCGTAGCTCCCGTTCTACTCCGGCACGAATCTCTTCCTCCGTCTTCGGGCACCAGTTCGCCAACCGCTGATGCTTGAGGACGGTCCCCACTTGTTCGTCGGGGTCCAGCTCCGGCGCATACGGCGGGAACCTCCGCGTCTCCAACCGCTGTCGATGCTCCCCTAGGAACGTCTTCACCTCCGCCGACCGGTGGATTCGCCCGTTGTCCCATATCACCATCAGCCGACCCTCCACCTCCTCCAGCAACTGCTCCGGGAACCAGAGCACCCGCATCCCGTCACTGCTCTCCTCATGGATGTCGAAGAACAGCGCCCCGCCCGGGCTCACCGCCGAGATCAGGTTCAGCTTCAGTCGATTCCCCTGCCGATACCGCATCTCCGGGCGCGATCCCTCGGGCGCCCAGGTCCGTCGCACGTTCGGGAACGACTGCTGACAGCTCTCGTCCAGGAACAGGATCGTGGCGCCCGTCCGTCGGGCCCGAGTCTGGATCTTGGGCCACTCCTCTCGCACCCACTGGCGGATGTACCTCTCGTCCCGCTCCGGCGCCCGCGGCAACGGGACCTGCGCCGAGAACCCCATGTCCCGTAGTAGACGCCACGCTCCCGACTCGGTATACTCTACTCCGAATTCGTCTTTGATGGCCTGGGCCATCCGCTTCAATGTCCACAGGTCGGTCTCATAGCCGTGGGCCCGCGCTCCTTCGAGCAGAAGCTTCCGGAGTTTGTTGCGCTGCTCCGCGGTGAGCCGCCGGTGAGGCCCGGGGTGCTTGTGTTCGCGCCAGGAGTTGGGGCCGTCGGCGAGTCGCCTCTTCTCCCACTTCTGCACGGCGGTCCACGAAACCTCGAGGCGTCGGGCCACCTCGGCTTTGGAGATGCCGCGACTAAGCCAACGGTAGGCCAGCCGTCGGCGTTCCTCCCGGGCCGACACCGGGGGTCGAGGGGGACTTCGTCGGTCTCGAGGTCTCCGTGGTCGGTCGCGTCGCCGCATCACGAAGGGGGCCAGACACAGCTAGATATAACCTATCCGCTCAAGGAGCAGTAATACTTCGTCTTTCGAGATGTCGACGTGGACGTCCCGGGCCTCCGGCAGAAGCTGACCCGGCTGGTCGTTCACCTGGATGAACGGAGTCGTCGCTTGGTCCTCGCCGCCGAGCCTCAGGCTCTCGGTCGAGGGGGCATCGAGGCCGTCCATCGGGTTTCCGGCGCCGCGCGGTCCACTATCGCCTACGGGATTCGGGAGCTGGACGAGCCACCTCCCCAGGGATCGCCTCGCATCCGTCGACCCGGGGCGGGTCGGAAGCGCACGGTCACGAAGGACCCTACCCTTCGCTCCGACCTTCCCGCCTTGGTCGACCCGCACACCAGAGGGGACCCGGAGTCCCCGCTCCGCTGGACCTCGAAGTGCCTTCGACATCTCGCGGAAGAACTCCGACATCGGGGCCACCCCGTCAGCTACTGGCTCGCGCGGGAGCTCTTGAAGGGGGCCGGCTACCACCTCCAGGAGAACCGCAAGACGAAGGAAGGGAGTCACTCCGCCGACCGGGACGTCCAGTTCTCCTACATCAACGACCACGCGCTCGCCCAGCAGCGGGCGGGGCAGCCGGTCATCTCCATCGGTACGAAGAAGGAGGTGGTGGTCGGCGACTTCGCCAACGTCGGCCGGGAGTGGATGCCCCAGGAACGACCCGAGAGGGTGCGGGTCCACGACTTCCTGATCCCCGAGAACGGGAAGGCGATCCCCTACGGGGTCTACGATCTACAACGGAACGAGGGGTGGGTCTCACTGGGTATCGACCACGATACCGCGAGCTTCGCCGTTCGGGCGATCCAACGGTGGAGGCAGCGAATGGGCGGGCTCGGTACCCCCGAGCCACGTCCTTGAGGATCACGGCCGACTCGGGGGGGAGTAACAGTTCCCGCTCGAACCTGTGGAAGGGGGAGCTGCAGCGGTTCGCGGACCGATCGGGGCTGACGATCCAAGTCAACCACTTCCCGCCCGTGACGAGCAAGTGGAATAAGATCGAGCATCGGACGTTCTCGTTCATCACGCTGAACTGGCGGGGGCGGTTTCTGGTGAACTTGGCCGTCATCGTCAGCCTGATCGGGGCGGTGTGGACCCAAACGGGCCTGCGGGTCCGGGCCGAGATCGACCGAGGCGAGTATCCCATGGGTCGGAAGCTGACCGCGGGAGAAATGGCCCGGGTCCAGTTGTAACCGGCCGAGTTCCACCGCGACTGGAACTACACGATCACGCCACGGAAGCGAAAGCGGCTAAGGAAGTGAATGGCTAATTGTCTAACGAGCCCTTAGTGACCCAGTAGAAGTAGGTGCCCGCGGTCGGGATCTCCAAGGAGGATCTTCGATCCCGATTCAGTCGATCGTTGCCCGGACCCCGGATCCTCCGCCAGGGTCCAGAGTTGCCGGACCGCCTCGACGCGGCGAGAATCGCCCTGAAGGACGCGGTGGAGGTAGGGTCGGGGGGGCGCCAGGCGACTCTGCCTCTACCCCGAGGTAGCGCACCAACCGGTTGCGGATCTTCCCCTTCCCCCGATACGATTCCCGCCCCTCGAGATAGACGCGGTCTCCGCTCTTCCGACGGTGGACGTAGCTCATGCAGCCCGGTCCAATACGGGCTACGAGAATTAGTGACGACAGGCGACCGGACCCGACGCTTTGGTGAGGATCCACGGCGGGGATTGTCGCTCAGTCCGAGGGCGTGAGGCTCAAGGAACGGTTCGTAGCCCGTAGAAATCGCCGCTGTTCAGGTTGAAACAGTACCGATTGCGATGGCCCCCGGGACGGAGACGCCCCTCTCTGCGATGAAGCGGAAGTTCGGGAGGAACACGATCGCTCGGTCTCCCGTGGGACTGATCGCCGCAGAGTATCAGCGCATGTGGGTATATGACGAGCTTCGGGAGTACATGGAGGGCCGCACCCACGGCACCGAGACGACCCCGCCCCTCGAGAAGCCCCCGAAGCAGGCGCCCCCTCTTGCAGTTTCCGGTCGGGTCGTCGTCACCCGCGTCTTCATTCAACAGAGCGGGGAGACCCTATCTGTTCAAAGTCCGAGCCCGTCGCTGGTCGCCCCGCCGAACCCGCATCGCTACGGCCACCCGCTCCGATTTGTTCCCAATCACCGATCGGGTCACGCCCGCCGCAATCAACCCCCCCGCGATTCCCACGGT
>JAJYWS010000042.1 GCA_021791335.1 Thermoplasmata archaeon | reverse complement strand
CGGCCGGCTCGAAGAGCTTCACGAGGTGGCGGTGGTCGCCCTCGAACCGGGCCCCGGCGTAGCGGCAGAGCCCGCGCTCGTTGGCCTCGCAGGTCGCGCAGATGCGGCCGTTGGTCACCGGGGCCCGGACGAGATCGGACCGGATCTGCCCGAGGGCCAGCCGGAGCCATCGCTCGTCGGCCTCGGTGTAGGGGATCTCCACCCACCCCTCCCGGCGGCCGTCGCCCGCCTGGTCGCCGTAGAGGACGATCGCGCTCATCGGCCGGCGGCCGAAGGCGGCCTCGACCAGCCGGCACTCGGCGATCGCCTGGATGGTGTCGAAGAGCCGGCCGTGGGCCTCGTGGTAGCCGACGAAGAGATGCGTCGCCTTGTACTCGACCGGGACCAGGTTGCCGTTGGCCCGTCGGATGACGAAGTCGGGCCGGCCGTGCAGCTGGAGCTCGGGGTCGACCAGGTTTGCCTGGGCCCCGGCGAAGCGCGGGTCGAGCGCCACGTGCTCGGACGGGAAGAGCATCGGCATGTCCTTCTCCATCGCATCGGCGTAGACCAGACGGTCCCCGTCGAAGATGTCGAGCCGGCCGTCGTTGACCTGGACGCCGGTGAGCGGCGGCGAGATGAGGGGCGAGCGGTGGATCGGCACCACGTCCGGCGGGGTGCGGGCCGTCGCCGGCCCGTGGTGATGGAGGCTGTCGACCTGGACCCGGTGAAGTTCCATCTCGTGCGGGCAGCGGTAGTAGTTCACCAGGTCGTGCGGCGAGAGCGGTTCGAGGGCGGCGAGGCTCGGTGCGGCGATCATCGGGGGGGGCTCGGCCGGGGAGGGCTATGAAGGTAGGGGTCCAATGGCAGCCGGAGGATCTCGGCGGACGGTCACCGTAGCTCAAGCCCCGCGGCCCGGTCGCCGGTCCAGCCGATCCGACGGGCGAGCTCGGCCACCAGTTCCCGATCGACGGTCTCGGGGCGGATCCGTTCGGCGAGACGGCGGTGCTCCGCCTCGCGCCGGTCCCGAACCGCGGCGACCCAGGCGTATTCGAGGCGGGCGACCGGCACCCGGAGCCCTTCGAAGTCGACAACGACCGTCCGGACCGGGTCGCCGTACTCCCCGAGCTCCCCGAGGTCCCCGGGTCGGGGTTGGGGCGGCGCCCACCACTCGGCCCGGATCCCGGCCCTCGGGGTCCCGAGGAAGGCCCGGGCGCCGGCGGGGATCGGACGACCCGCCCACTCGGTCGGGGCCCAGGGCTCGATGAGGTACTCCCGCAGGAGCTCGGCGAGACGGGCCCCGGAGTCCGCCGTCCCGCCGATCGTGAGCACCGTCGGAGGCTCCGCCACGCCCTGGATCCAGGCCGAGGCCGAACCGGCCAGATACCAGCCCAGCCCCGCCTGTTCCATCGGTTCGGCGACCGCCCTCAGGAGGTCGTGAACGCCTGCCGAGGCCGCCGGGGCGACGCCCTCCACCTGCTGCTCCAGGAGGGTCGAGAGGACGAACCGATACCGTTGGTAGGCGGCCCGGACCCGGGCCGCCTCCGATTCGGGGAGCTCATAGACCCGGTGGTAGCACCGGGGGCCGCCGAACATGCACGGTTCGGGGGGATGGACGAAGCCGAGACCGTCGAGGGGACCCCTCGGGGGCCCGCCGGCGTCGGCGCCCCCCTCCTGGGCGTGGTGGGTGAAGGTCGCCCGCCCGTCCTCCAGATCCCGGCTCAGCTGGTGAAGGTATCCTCCGCCGAGGTCGGGGCCCGAGATGAGGGAGCGCATCAGCCCATCGGGGCTAGATCCTCCGGGGCCAGCCCCGGGATGGGGGCGGTCTCCCATCGGACCCCCGACGAAGTGCGCCGGGCGTGCAGGTAGTGGCCGTTCTCCAGCGAATTCCAGCCGGGGCGGCCGTCGGTCGGCTCGCTCGCGACCTTGACCCGGTCCGGTTCGGCGCGGAAGGCGAGCCGGTAGTACGGGCGGGCGGGGTCGGCGAGCGCCGGGCCGTGATCGCCCCGGGCGAGGCCGAACGCCCAGAGCTCGTCGGTGCCCCGGGTCCACACGACGTTGAGCCCCGAATACGGGCCGGCGTGGGGCGCGCCCTCCGATCGCCAGTCCTCCCAGAGATCGGCCACCGAGCGGCCGTAGGCGGCGACGATATCGTCGTCCGAATCCAGGTGGGCCCGCATCAGCCAGAAGAGGATCTCGCTGTCGTTCACCCCGCGGACCCGGTCGCGGAACCGCCCGAGCCGCCGTCGGGTCGTCTCGGGATGGGGGATCATGCCGTTGTGGGCGAAGATGTACGAGCCGTCCATGAACGGCTGGCTGTTGGCTTCGCCGATCAGGTCGGCGTGGGGCAGTCCCCTCGGGTTGCTGGCCCGCCGAAGGTGGCCGACGATCACAGGCCCGTGGGCCTTGAGCGCCGCGGCCCGGAACTTCGGGGTCTCCGAGGGTTCAAAGGCTCCGCCCTCGCCGACCACCCGCTGGAGCCCGAGCCGGCCGTCCCACCAGGCGATCCCCCAGCCGTCGGTCTGGCGGGCGGTGGGCCGGGCGTTGGAGAGCCGCAGGAGCGAGGTCGGCGCCTGGATCAGATCGTCGACCAAGGTGGCCTGATCGCTGCCCAACTGACCGACCCAGCGGCACATGCCCCGTCAGAGGGCCGCCGGAATATAAGCCGGTCTCGCGCGGCGGGGCGATCTACTCGTGGGGGGGCTCGCCCGGCTTCGGGGGCAGCCGACCGACGTACGCCGCGCTGAGGCCGACCAGCAGCGCCACGACCAGAAGGAGCCCGGCACCGACCAGGACCCAGCCCTGGACGATCGCGGTGCTGGGGGGGGCCGGGGGCGGCGGCGGCACGACATTCGCGTAGACGAAGCCGTACATGCCCGAGGCGAAGTGGCCGGGAATCGTGCAGATGTACTGGTAGACGCCCGCGTGGGCGATCGTGAAGTTGGCCCAGACGGCCGAGCCCGCCCCGGACGGCACCGGGGCGTCGATGAGCGGCGGGTGGGACAGGAAGAAGGAGGTGAAGTTCGCCGGCGAGAGGCTGTAGTTGGAGAAGGGGGAGACGGTGAAGGTGTGGGAGAAGCTCCCGAGGTTGGAGACGTAGACCCCGACCACGACCGGGTAGTGGGTCACGTTGACCACCAGCGTGTTGGGCAGGAACTGGAGCGAGTCGGAGGTGTTGTCCTCCAATAGGACGCTCGGCGGCCCGCCCGAGACCGAGATCGTCCCGGCCATGCCGGCCTGGAACTGGTAGGGGATGACGCTCACGAACTGGAAGACGTCGAGCGCCGAGTTGACCCCGAAGGTGAGGTTGACCGACGCCGAGGCCCCGGGCGCGAGCGAGAGGTTCGCCTGGAATCCGTTCTTGAGGAAGAACTGGTCGACCTCCTGGGGCGTCGAGTTCGACGGGAGCGCATCGGCCCCCGGGACCTTCGAGACGGTGAAGGTGTGGGTGAGGTTCCCTTGGTTGACCAGATGGACGGTGAGGACGGTGCTGGTGTTGACCGTGATCGCGCTCGGCAGGTACGCCGGGGCATCGGTCATCACGACCGTGACGTTGACGTGGGCGACGGCCGGGGTGACCGAGACGCCGTAGCCGATCTCGGGGCCGGCCGGCAGATGGCCGCTCGAGGCCGCGACCACGGGCAACCCGACCCCGGCGACCAGGAGCGCGGCCAGGGCCCACGGCAACGCCCGCCGCAGCGGCCGGCTCAACCCGACTCCCCTCCCCCGCATCGTTGACCTTCCTCCACGACCGACGTACGGTTGATATGGATAATGTACGAATCCCGGTCGAGGGGGGTTACGGGACCGGAGGCGGGTCCCCCGCCACGTCGAAGCGTCGCAGGAGCTGGGTCGTCACCTCGACGAGCGGGTGGTGCGTCGACCGGTCGACCTCGATGTCGGCCAGGCTTTCGAGGTGCCGCTCCTTGGCGGTCCGCTCGAGGCCGAGCTCGACCTGCTCGAACTCGGCGGGTTGGTCGGCGGTCAGGATGAACGCCTGGAGCCGGGTGAGCCCCATCTCCCGGGCGGCGAGCGCCCGGTGGTGGCCGTCGACCAGGAGCCAGCGCCCCGCCTTCTCGATGACCAGGACCGGTTCGGCGAATCCCCGCTCCAGCTCGTACCGGCGGCCCTCGAGCTCGTCCTCGAAGACCTTCCATTGGGTCGGCTTGAGCTCCGGGATCGGGACGACCCCCCGGCGCATCGAGAAGGTCATCCCGTAGCGGTCGGCGAGGAGCCGGCGCAGGGTGTCGGCCTTCAGCGGGGAGGCCCGTTCGAAGTGGGATCGGACGATGTCGAGGTTGGAGATCACCCCGCAGAGCCGGCCGTCCTGGTCGACGATCGGCAGATCCCGGAGCCCGAAGCGGAACATCACCCGGGCGGCGTCGTCGAGGGCCGTCTCGGGCCGGGCGGTGTAGGTGCCCGGGCGGAGGATCTCCGAGAGCGGCCGGTCCCGGTCCTTCTGGCGGCGCAGCAGCTCCTTGGAGCTCACGAACCCGACGAGCTTACCCTGGGCATCGGTCACCGGGAAGCCGTGGTGCCGGCTGCGGACCAGCCGGTCGGTCGCCTCCCCGATCGTGGTGGTGACCCGGACGTGCTCGACCGCGAGGACCATGTAGTCCCGGACCGTCACTGTCACCCCGACTTCCCCCCGCGGCCGCCCCCCGGACCGGTCGGATCCCGGCCGGTCGGGGCTACCGTCCCACGAACAGGATCCGGGAGCCGGCCGGGTCGATCCGGATCGGCAACCGCCGCATCGGCTCTAGGGCCCGGGCTATTTGATGGCTTTGTTCGGGGGGGTGGATGACGAGGAGGAACCCCCCTCCGCCGGCCCCGGTGATCTTCCCCCCCCAGGCCCCGGCCGACTTGGCCGCCGCGTAGGCGCGGTCGATCTCGGGGGTGGTGATCCCTGGGGAGAGCTCCTTCTTGAGCCGCCACCCCTCGTCGAGCAGCCGCCCGAACTCCTCCCAACGGCCCGCGGTGAGGGCCCGGGCGGTCGCATAGGCGAGGTCGCGCATCGCCTCGAGGTTCGGGAGGTTCGTCGCGGTCCGGCGGTCCTGGCTCGTGAGGATCCCCTGGGCGCTGCGGGTGATGCCCGTATAGAAGAGCCCCAGATGGTCGCCGAGCCTCTCCCGGTCGGCCGTCGAGAGCGGCAGCGGGGTCGAGCGGACCGTGTCGTCGGGGCGGAACTCGAGCAGCTGGACGCCGCCGAGCGCGGCGATGTACTGGTCCTGCTTGCCCAGCGTGCCGCCGAGCCGGTCGATCTCGATGCGGCACGCCTCCTCGGCGAGCTCCCGGGCGTCCTTGAGCACCCCCCGATGCGCGTAGAGGGCGTTCAGGAGCCCGACGGTGAGCGTGCTCGACGACCCGAGCCCGGTGCCCTCGCTCGGGATGTCGGCGATCGTGTGGACCTCGACGCCGGTGTCGACCCCGGTCGCCGTCAACGCCTCCCGGACCAGGGCGTGCTGGACCTCGCCCACCCGGTCGACGTTCTCGGTCTTCGAGTAGGCGACGCGGATCGACCGGTCGAACTTCGAGTTGACCAGGACATGGATGTACTTGTCGATCGCCGCGTTGACCACCGCCCCGCCGCCGTGGGCCCGGTAGTACGACGGGAGGTCGGTGCCCCCGCCCGCGAGCCCGATCCGCAGCGGGGTCTGGGTGATGATCACGGCGCCCCCGTGGCCGGGGGAGATTTATCGGTTCGGACCGCCGGGGGGGGATCGGCGGGGAGGTTCGGCCGGTGGCGCGGTCGCCGGGTCCTCGGCCCGTAGAACTCCCGGGCCGTCCGGGCGAGATCGTCAATCGGGGCGAGGCCCGGCAATGCGGCGGCGAACTGGACCGCCCGGCGATCCAGCAGGATCGCGATGCCCCGGTCGTTTTCGGAGCGGATCATCCGGCCGATCGCCTGGAGGATCGCCCGCTGGGCCGGCGCCTCGAAGGCGTACCTCCAGCCCGCGCCGGCGCGGGCCTCCCAGAACTGCCGGAGCGCCTCCCGCTTCGCGGTCGGCTTCGGGTACGGGATCCCGACGACCACCACCGCCTCGAGATCCTGCCCGGGAAAGTCGATCCCCTCGGCCACTCGGCCCCCGGTGACCCCGAGCAGGACGGTCCCGTCGGGATCCTTGCGCATCCCGTCGATCGACCGCCACAGGTCGGCGACCGGGAGCCGCCGCGACTCGATGACCGCGTTCCCCGGCAGCGCCGACTGGAGGCCGGCCTGGAGGACCCGGTCCATGAGGTCGAAGCTCGGGAAGAAGATCGCGGTCTTGACCGGCAGCTCCCGAACGACCGACGCGACCCGGTCGGCGAGATGGACCAGCGCGCCCGGGTCCCGGGCGAGATCCTGGAAGCGGGTGGTGACCGAGGGGTCGAAGAGGCAGAGCCGATGGTCGGGCGGGAACCGGGACGGCACGCTCACGAGCCGGGCCCGGGGCCCGAGGCCGAGCGCGTCGCGGTACTCCTCGAGCGGGGCCAGGGTCCCGGAGAGGTGGACCGAGAGGTGGCAGTCGGCGAGCGCCGACGCGAGACCGGCGACGTCGAGCGGATACGCCTCGAGGGCGGGGCGCGGCACCCGGGTCGCGAGCTTCACGTACTCGGGCGGCGAGAGCCTCGGCCAGGAGAGCAGCGCCAGCGCGACCGAATGGACCCAGGAGCGGGGCAGGTGCCGCTCCCGGCGCCGCTCCTCCCGGAGGTTCTCCCCCCAGGTCGCGAGCGCGCCGAGCCAGGTGTCGAAGCGGTGGGAGGTGCCGCCGAGCGCGGCGAGGAGGGCGTCCTCGAAGATGCCGTCGGTCAGGATCCCGTCGTCGTCCCGGGCCAGCTGCTCGACGAGCTCCTCGATCGCCGCCCCGACGACCTCGAGGAACCGGGAGGCGCTCGGGCCGTCGGGCAGCTGGAAGTCCCCCCGGTCGGCGACCTCCTGGCGGGCCCGCCGGACCGAGACCTGGGGCAGCGCGACGGTCGACGACTCCCGGAGGTAGTCGGGCAGGTTGTGGGCCTCGTCGACGACGACATCGAGCCGGTCGAGGGTCGTCCCCATCCAGCCCAGGAGCGCCTTGCGGATGAACGGGTGGAAGAAGAAGGCGTAGGGGGCGGTCACGAGCCGGGCGCCGGGGAGCAGCCGCTTGGCGAGCTCGTAGGCGCACAGGTCCTCGCGCTGGCAGAACTCCTCGAACTCGGAGGGGGTCGGCATCGTCGAGTCGAGCCGGGACTCGACGAGATCGATCTCCGACTGGAGGACCCTCGCATAGTACGGACAGCCGTCCAGGTCGACGAGGTCGATCGAGCCCCCCTCGGGGAGCTCGACCGTCGGCGCGGCGGTGAGGTCGCCGGCGAGCCCGCGCTCCGTCGCCCGTTTGCGGTCGGCGCACAGCTTGCCGTGCTCCTCGGCGGTCGCGTCCTTCATCTCCCGGACGTTCTCGAGCAGCAGGCAGCGACGCGAGCGGCCCGAGAGGCTCACCGACCGGATCGGGTGGCCGAGCCGCCGGGCGATCGCCCGGGCCTCCTGGAGCACCTGGACCTCCTGGGTGTGGGTCCGCACCAGGTAGAGGATCCGGTGGTCGGCCGACTCCGCATGGTCGATCAGCGGGGCGAGCGCCGCGACCGTCTTGCCGCTCCCGGTCGCCGCGTCCAAAAGGAGCGCGCCCCCGTGCCGGCCGGTCTCGGCGACCGCCTCCAGGATCACCTCCTGGCCGGGACGGACCCGGTACGGGAAGAGCCGTTCCGACTCCCTCGGCGGACCCGGCGACGCCATCGACCCCCTCCGCCCGGTTCGACGACCGGGGGAGGCTTTGAACCTGACCCTCGACGGGAAGGCGGGCCGGCTACTTCGGCCTCCGGGCGAGGATCGCGAGATCCTCGCGGACCGCCCGCACGCTGGCCTGGAAGAGCGCCCGCTCCTCCGGCGTCACGTCGACCTCGACGATCCGCTCGACGCCGCCCCGGCCGAGGACGACCGGGACGCCGATGTAGACGTCCTTCTCCCCGAACTCGCCCGAGACCATGGCGCTCACCGGCAGCAGCCGGTGCTCGTTGCGGACGACGGCCCGGACCAGCTCGGCCTGGCTCGCCGAGGGGGCATAGTAGGCGCTGCCGGTCTTGAGGAGGTTCACGATCTCGCCGCCGCCGGAGCGGGTCCGCTGGACGATCGCCTGGAGCCGGTCGGCGGGGAGGAGCTTCGTGAGCGGCACGCCGCCCACGCTGGTGAGCGAGAGCAGCGGGACCATCGAATCCCCGTGGGTGCCGAGGACAAAGCCGGTGACGTCCTTCGGGGCGACCCGGAGGGCCTCGGCGACGAAGGTGCGGAACCGGGCGGTGTCGAGCGTCCCGGACTCGCCGAAGACCCGGGCCGCCGGAAAGCCGCTCACCTCCCGGAAGTAGTAGGTCATCACGTCGACCGGGTTGGTCACGACCAGCACGACCGCCTTCGGGGCCTTCGCCCGGACCGCTTCCGCGTGCAGCTTGAGGATGCCGGCGTTCTTCTCCAGGAGGTCGGAGCGGCTCATGCCGGGCTTGCGGGCGAGCCCGGCCGTCTCGACGACCACGTCGGCGCCCTCCAGGGCGTCCAGGCTCGTCGATCCGCTGACCCGGGTGCTGAAGCCGAGGATCGGGGCCGACTCCTGGATGTCGAGCGCCTTGCCCTGCGGGAGGCCGTCGACGATGTCGATCAGGACCACCTCGGCGGCCAGATCGGCCTCGGCGAGCCGCTGCGCCAACGATCCGCCCACGTTCCCGGCCCCCAAGACCACCAGCTTCCCCACTGCGCTCATACCCGGCCTCGGTCGGCCGAAAGGCCGCGGGCATATACCTGCTCCCCGCGCGGCGGGCCGCCCGGCCGCCTCCGCCGAAAGGTTCATTCGCCCCCGGCCGGTCCCCAATTCGTGCCCGATCTCGAGGCCGTGCTCCTGAACGTCGAGGAGCGGAACAAGTGGCGGCAGCGGCTCGCCACCCTGGAGGCGCAGCGTCAGGAGCTGCGCCACCGCCGCGACCGGCTGATGGATCGGCTCCGCGATCTCCGGCGCGAGCTCGCCCGGGCCGAACGGCTCGCCCGGTCGGTGGCCGAGGCCCGGGCCCGGATCCTTCCCCCCTCCCCTTCCGATGAGGTACGACGCTCCACCTTCGGCCTCCGATAGGGCCTCGGGCCTCGCCCGCGAGCTCCAGAGCCTCGAGGCGGAGCTCGGCCGGATCGCCTACGAGGAGGAGTTCGTCGAGCTTCAGATCCGCCAGGCGCGCGAGCAGATCGCCTACTACGAGCAGCTCCTCAAGCTGCTCCGCAAGGACTGGGGGCAGGTCTCCGGCCTCGCGGATCTGCTCCAAAGGATGCCGTAGGCCGGGAGCGGGATGCGGGTCCTCGTCGTCGGGGCCGGGGCCATCGGGAGCCTCTTCGGCGCCCGGCTCTTCGCCGCGGGCCATTCGGTCACCCTGGTCGGCCGCCCGGAGCATGTCCGGGCGATCCGGGCGGGGGGCCTGCGGGTGGACGGGGATCGGCCCGGCCTCTTCCCGCTCACGGCCGACGTGGACCTCCCTTCCGGGCCGGTGCCCGACGTGATCCTGCTCGCCGTCAAGAGCTATGATCTGGACGACGCGGCCCGGGCGATCGGGCAGCGGTTTCGGCCCCCGCCCCCGATGGTGCTCCCGCAGAACGGTTGGGGGATCGAGACGACGGTGTTACGGGCGCTCACCCCGCCGGGGGCGCCGGGCCCGGTGCCGGTCCTGGTGAGGGTGGTCCACTCGGTCCCGGCGACGCTCGAACGGCCCGGGGTGGTGCGTGCCGCCGGCACCGGGACCCTCGTGCTGCCCCGCGTGGAGGGCCCGGACGGGGCGGCGATCGAACCCTTCCTCGGTCTGCTGGAATCGATGGGCTACCCGGTCGAGCGCCGGGTTGACTTTGACCGGGCGCTCTGGGAGAAGCTGCTCATCAACGCGGCGATCAACCCCGTGACCGCCGACCACGGGATCGTGAACGGCCGGCTGATCGACGACCCCTGGCGCGGCCAGGCGCTCGCGCTCCTCGACGAGGCCCGGCGGGCCGCCGAGCTCGCCCAGGTCCGGATCCCGGCCGAGGAGGCGGAACGGCGGCTCTGGGTCGTCGTCCGGGCCACCGCGGCGAACCGCTCCAGCATGCTCCAGGACCTCGAGCGGGGGCGGCCGACCGAGATCGAGGCGATCTCGGGCGCCCTCGTGGAGATCGCCCGGAGCCACGGCGTCCGGCTCCCCCACACCGAGCGGGTGCTCGGCCGGATCCGGGCGCGCGCAGCCCGGCAGCGAACCGCCGGCGCGGCTCCGGCGCCCGGTGCGGCGGCGGGGCGCCCCAAAGACCTTTAGGGCCGCCCTCCTCCGCCCCGGCGTGTCCGGCAAGCGCACCGTCGGCGACGCGCCGGTCCGGGGCCGGAGGGTCCTGGTCCGGGTCGATTTCAACGTGCCGCAACTTCCGAACGGCCAGGTCGCCGACGACCGTCGGATCACCGAGGCGATGCCGACGATCGAGCACCTGCGGGCGCACGGGGCGAAAACGGTCCTGATGACCCATCTCGGCCGGCCGGACGGCCGCCGGAATCCGAAGTACTCCCTGCGCCCGGTGGTCCACCGGGTCAGCGCCCTCCTCGGCCAGCCGGTCGGACTCGCCGAGGATATCGTCGGCTACCAGGCGATCGAGGCGGTCGCCCGGATGAAGCCCGGCGATGTCCTGATGCTCGAGAACCTCCGCTTCCACCCCGGGGAGGAGGCGAACGACCCCGCCTTCGCCGGCCAGCTCTCCCGGCTCGGCGATCTGTTCGTCGAGGAGGCGTTCGGCAGCGTCCACCGGGCGCACGCCTCGACGGTCGGAGTGCCCCAGCACCTGCCGGCGTTCGCCGGCTTTCTGCTCGACCGGGAGGTGCGCGAACTCTCCCGGATCCGGGACCAGCCGACCCCCCCCTACGTCGCGATCGTCGGGGGGGCGAAGGTGCGCGACAAGCTCCCCCTGCTCGCGAGCTTCCTCGGCCGGGCCCAGACGCTCCTGATCGGGGGCGCGCTGGCCTTCCCGTTCCTCGCCGCCCGGGGCGCCCGGCTCGGTGCCACGCCCGTCGAGGAGGGGCTCGAGGCGGCGGTTGCCGAGTTCTTCACCGAGGCGGAACGGCTCGGCACCCGGGTCCTGCTCCCGGTCGACCTGATCGCCGAGGACCCGGAGCAGCACCGTGTCGTCACGGCGCCGGTCGATGCGGTCCCCGAGGGGCTGCTCGGCCGGGACGTGGGGCCCGAAACGGCGCGTCGGTTCGCGGAAGCGATCGTCGGATCGAAGACCGTCTTCTGGAACGGTCCCCTCGGGCTGGCCGAGGATCCCCGGTTCGCCGAGGGGACCCGGAGCGTGCTCGCCGCGCTCGCCCGGGCCCCCGGGACCCACGTGGCGGCCGGCGGGGACTCGGCGCGGATCGCCCGGGACCTCGGGGTCTACGGGGAGTTCAGCTTCATTTCGACCGGGGGCGGCGCCGCGCTGGAGTTCGTCGAGGGGGAGAACCTCCCCGGGCTCGCGGTGCTGCCGGACGCGAACTGAGCCGGGCGATCCGGCCCTCCTCCGCCTCGGCGCCGGTGACCCGGTCGACCCAGTCGACGTACGGCGGGTGGGCCCGGGTCACGTCGACCTCGAGGATCTCGGGCAGCTCGTTCGGGTGGTGGCGCCGCAGGAACTCGACCAGGGAACCGACCCGCTTCGGGGCGGTCTTGAAGAGCGCCAAGACCTCGGGCTCGTCGACCCGCCGGCCCTTCCACCAGTAGCTCGACTCCACGGTGAGGTAGCTCACGCAGGCGGCCCGATGGCTCTCGACGGCCGCCGCGCCGACCCGGCGGGCCGAGGCCCGGTCCGGAAAGGTCGACAGGATGAGCCGCACCGGGCCGGTCGCCCGGACCGGCTCGACCGGGTACGGGGTCACCCGGCCCCCCGATGGACGGCGGTCACCGGCCGGGAGAAGTCGAGGGTGTGGAGCTCCATCGTCGAGAGGTCGACGAGCGCCCCCCGGGCCGGGACGGGGGTGATGTTGCGCATCCGTTGGTACTCCGTCTCGGCCTGCCAGGTCGAGGCGCTCAGGAGCAGCACTCCGCGGTACTGGTCGACCCCGTAGGTGTGGGCGTGGCCGGTGACGAGCAGATCCGGTAACGGGTCGACGACCAGGCCGTCCCGGGCCGACGGGAGGAGCGGGGTGCGGCCGCCGTAGATCGGCGCCAGGTGGCGCATCTGGAGCATCCGCTTCATCACCGCCGTCGGCCGGGCGTAGGTGGCGCCCGGGATCGCGGGGATGAGGTCGTCCAGGCTCCGGCCGTGGTAGGCCTCGACCACGACGCCCGAGAGGCTGAAGGTCGAAGGGTTGGCGAGCGCCCGGACGTTGGGCGGCAGCCCCTCCTGGAGCGCCGGGGAGAGCGCCGGCTGGGGCTCGGCCGGGCCGACGGCGTCGTGGTTGCCCGGCACGACGATGATCGTCAGCCGTTCGGGAAGCTCCTTGAGCCGGCGGCCGAGCTCCTGGTACTGCTCGCTCACGTCGGCGATCGCGAGGTCCCGTTCCTGGTGGGGGTAGATCCCGATCCCGTCGACCAGATCGCCCGCGACGACGATCTGGTCGATCGTCGCGGCCAGCTCCCCGCCGGGACCCTCGCCCCGGAGGAAGTCGGTGAGCCGGCCCCACTCGTCCGCGAGGAAGGTCTTGGAGCCGATGTGGAGGTCGGAGAGAAACAGGGTCCGGCGGGCGGTGGGCGACCGGTGGACGGTCCGTCGGGCCGGCACATCCGGTCGCTCGACCGCCTCGACCCGGGGGATCCGTTCGGGGTCCCGGGAGAACTTGAGCTTGAAGCCGACCACCTCGTCGGGCAAAAACGGGAGGAGCGCGCCCGGGGAGTCCTTGGGGACGAACAGCTCGATCGCCCCCGTGTCGTCCTCGACCATCAGGATGAGATGGTGCTTCTGGGGGGTCTCCCGGACCGAGCGGACCATCCCGACGACCGAGACCTCCTCGTCGGTGTGCCGGAGCCCGGCGATCGGGCGCTGGTTCGGGAGGTCGGGCCGGCCCTTGAGGAGCCTCGAGAGGGCGGCGAAGCGGTGGCGGAAGAGATCCCCGTAGGCCTGCAGCGGCAGGTGCTGCTTCGGCGGCTCGGAGAACCCTTCCTGGATCAGCTGGAAGATCGGGAGGTCGGCGGCCCGCAGGTCCGTCGCGGGGACTCCCAGGGCCGGGTCCCGCCGGGGGGTCACGGTGATAGCGGCCGGACCGTGGGTCGCCCGGCGGGCCGAGAGGATCGATTCGACCAGCTCCCGGGTCACGAACGGCGCCTGCGGGTCGAGCCGCTCGAGGATCTCCTGGGAGAGGACGAGCGGCTGCCGCTCCGAGAGGAGGAGCGTGAGCGCCCCGGCTTCGACGAGCGTGCGGTGCTCCTCGAAGTAGGCGACCAGATGGTCCCGCAACTCGTTCGGCATGACTCTCCTTTCGCCCCGGGACAGGGGGGGGTCCGAGGGCCCCGACGAGGTTCCGGAGCCGGTGCAGTAGGTCGAGCCTATTTCAACGCTTGGTCGGGCGGCCCCCCGGGGCCGCCTCGGCGGCCGTCCGCTCGGCCCGCCGGCCTGTTTTATGCCCGCCCGGCCTTGCCCCAAGCGCCATGGACCTCGAGATTGTGGAGGGCCTCGTTCCTTCGGTCCTCGCGACCCTCAACGGCTCCGAATCGATCTACGGGGAGGCCGGTATCATGCTCTACAAGGAGCCGCCGGTCGGGGTCGGCCGCAAGACCGTGAAGTCGGCCGGTCTCCTCGCCGGGATGGAGCGGGTCTCGGTCGGCGGCATGCCGTTCTTCCTCACCGAGTTCACCGGTCCCGGCCACGTCGCCTTTTCCCGGGACGGGGTGGGCGAGATCCGGATCCTGGAGATTCCCGCCGGCCAGGAGATCGACATCATGGAGGGGTCGTTGCTCTGCGCCTCCAACTCGATCGGCTACGCGATGGAGTACGTGAAGGGCACCCACCGGCCCGGGCGGATCGTCGGCTTCTGGCTCGACCGGCTGAGCGGCCCCGGCAAGGTCGCGATCCACGGCTACGGCAACATCATCTCGATGACCCTCGCCCCGAAGGAGACGATCACGACCGACCTCGGCGCGCTCCTCTACAAGGACGCCGGGGTCCAGGCGAAGACGGCGAACCTGCCGTTCGGGAGCGGGCTCCTGGGCAAGTTCGAGTCGTTCGAGGTGCTCGAGCTCACCGGCCCGGGCCAGGTCGCCCTGCAGAGCATCGATCCCAAGCAGCCGCACTACTGACCGAGGAGCACGGAGGAGGAAGGAATGCCGATTCCCGACGAGTTTGTGAAGAAGCGGACCGAAGTGACCATCAGCCGCGCGTCCCTCCAGGCGATCAGCTGCCGGAGCTGCGGCGCGAAGCTCGGGCCGGAGGACATCCACAACGGGATCGCCAAATGCTCGTACTGCGGCACCGGCTTCACGCTGGACGTCCTCGGTTCGACGCCGGAGAACTCCTCGTGAAGGCCGACACCGTCGGCAGCATCACGCCCGCGGTATTGGTCCGGCTCGCCCCGGGCGAGAAGGCGCTCGCCCCCCACGGCCTCATGCTCTACAAGGAGCCGTCGATCCAGCTCCATCGGCGGACCCTTCGATCGCTCGGGGTCGGCCTGGGCGAGCTCATGGCCCTCCAGAGCCAGGGGGGCAGCGAGGAGGAGTACTTCCTGGCCGAGTTCGAAGGGCCGGGGGCGCTGACCCTCTCCCGGGACAAGGGCGGCGAGGCCCGGGTGATCTCGATCCCGGCCGGCCAGTCGCTCCAGTTCGGCCAGGGGCACCTGATCGCCTTCGACTCGACGATCCGGTACCGGCCGATGCTGCTCGCCCGGTTCCTGGTCGCGACCTCGGGGGCCCAGGCTCAGTACGGGACGCTCATCGGCGACCAGCTCACGGGACCCGGCCAGGCCGTCGTCCAGGGGCACGGGAACCTCCTCCAGTTCACGCTCGGTCCCGGGGAGCAGATGCGCAGCTCGATCCCCTCCTTCCTGGGCTGTGCCGACACGGTCGGCCTCGAGGTCCGATCCTACTGGCTGCCCAACCCGACCGGCTTTGCGACCCGGCCGATGACCCAGATCCACTACACCGGCCCGGGCCAGGTGCTGCTGCAGAGCGGGGTGTGACGATGGAGATCGATGTCCGGGGCGCCTTCATCCCGGTGGCCCTGGTGAAGCTCGGCCCCGGGGAGGAGATCTTCTGCGAGAGCGGGCTCGATGTCTACATGGACCCCACGATCCAACCGCAGCTCAAGGCGATCCAGCAGGGCGGCTTCGGCGGCGCGGTCCGACGGATGGTCGGAGGGATCCCGTACCACCAGGTGACCTTCACCGGCCCGGGGTACGTCGCCTTGAGCCGGGCCGGTCCGGGCGAGGTCCGCACGCTCACCCTCGCCCCGGGGGAGACGATCGATGTCGCCGAAGGCTCCTTGCTCTGCGCCACCGAGTCGGTCCGCTACGACATCCAGTACGTCCGGGGAACGGGGCGGATCGGCCGGATGATCGGCTTCTTCCTGGACCGGCTTTCGGGGCCGGGGACCGTCGCCCTCCACGGCCACGGCAACATCCTCTCCTTCACCCTGGCCGCGGAGGAGGTGGTCCAGATCGACCACGGGGCGCTCCTCCTCAAGGACGCGAGCGTCCAGGTCCGGTCGTTCAACCAGCCGGTGGGCGGGGGGCTCCTGGGCCACGCGATGAGCTTCGAGGCCCTCGAGGTCAAGGGGCCGGGGCGGCTCTGGCTCCAGACCTTGGACCCCACGCCGAAGTAGGCCGGCGAGGGCGGCGGCCCCCGGGCCGGCTCAGCGGTACGACTCCTTGGAGTAGGTCGGGCCGGCGGGGTACTTCGCCTTCAGGTGGGCGACGAGCGGGTCGGCCGACTTCTCCAAGTGGGCCGAATACCACTGGATGACGACATCCCGCAGCGCCTGGTGGATCGCGTCCAGGTCGACCTCCTTCTCCGGCGCGTCGTAGAGGATCGCCTGGCTCATCGTGCGCATCCAGCCCGCGTAGCGGTGGTACGACTCGCCGTCGCACCACTCGAAGATGCCGCGGAACCGCCCCTCGCCCTCCGGGGTCCGGTAGTACCAGAACTTGAGGGTGAAGCCGAGCCAGCCCGGGGCGCGGTCGCCGAGCTCGAGGCTCGCGACCCGGCCGAAGTCGAAACTCTCGCGGAAGCTCCAGACCGACGGGTACTCGGCAAAGGTCGCGAAGAGGGTCGGCACCGGCTCCATCGCCAGGTGGACGCCGATCCCCTCGAACTGGACATGGACCTCCCAGAGGTCCTGGATCAGCCGCTTGTTGAGCCGGGTCCGGTGCTGGAGATCCTCCTCGCCCTTGCTGCTCACCTCGACCTGCGCCTTCTCGAGGGCGGACCTCAACGACTGGACGAAGCTGTCGTCCGTCGGGGCGGCGGGGGTCGCGTCGGCCGGCGGGGTTCGGATCTTGCGGGGTCGTCCTCTCTTCCGGGGCATGATGGGCACCGTTCCGGTCGGTGTAACGGGGTCCGCTATTTAGAGTGATGCGGTCGGTTTCGCCGGCTCAGCGCCCGATCCCGGGACCGTTTCGGCCCCGATCGCCCCGGCCGCAGGGGGGCCTCGAGGTTAAATAATCCTCCCCGCTCCCCAAAGCCGAAAGGACTCGGAGGCCGGACGGATTCTCTGTCCCGCCGTCGACGATTCACGGACTCTCCGTTCATGATCCATTCGGACTTTTCGCAGAGCATCCGCGACCCGCGCGACGGCGGTCCAGAGCGGACCTGAACGGCTCCGAGACGGCGGCCCGCCGAACGGCGGGGTCGCGCCTTTCCGGAGTAAGAGAAGCCATGAGCAACGATCCCAGTGCCGCCAAATACCAGATTCGCGCCCGAATTGCCGCCGAAGGGGTCATCGACAAACCCGACGTCGTCGGGGCCGTCTTCGGCCAGACCGAAGGTCTCCTCGGGGACGAGCTGGACCTTAGGGACCTCCAGAAGACCGGCCGCATCGGCCGGATCGAGGTCGACATCGACAGCCGCAAGGGCAAGAGCGAAGGGGAGATCCTGATCCCCTCCTCCCTCGACCAGGTCGAGACCGCCATCCTGGCCGCCGGTCTCGAGACCGTCGACCGGATCGGCCCGTGCCGGGCCAAGATCGAGGTCCTGAGCGTCGAGGATATCCGGATCTCGAAGCGCCAGAAGGTCGTCGACCGGGCGAAGGAGATCCTCTCCAAGATCCAGGAGGGGTCGAAGGGCGTCGGCGTCGACCTCACCGAGTCGGTCCGCAAGGCGGTCCAGGTCGAGGAGATCACCACCTACGGTCCCGAGCACCTCCCCGCCGGACCGAACATCGACCAGGCCGATGCGCTCATCGTCGTCGAGGGGCGCAGCGATGTGCTGAACCTGCTGCGCTGCGGCATCAAGAACGTCATCGCGGTCGAAGGGACCAGCGTGCCCCAGACGGTCAAGGACCTCTCGCGGGGCAAGACGGTCACCGCCTTCACCGACGGGGACCGGGCGGGGGAGCTCATCCTCCGCGAGATGCTCCAGACGATGGACCTCGACTTCGTGGCCCGGGCCCCCCGGGGCAGCGAGGTGGAGGAGCTCACCCAGAAGCAGCTCGTGAAGTGCCTGCGCAACAAGATCCCGATCAACCAGTACCTGGAGATGACCGGGTTCGAGTCGACCGGGGCGACGCGCCAGCCCATGGAGGAACGGGGCGAGGGCGGCGGCCGGCCGAACGACAACCGCCGCGACGACCGGCGGGACGATCGGGGAGGGAACCGACGGGACGACCGGCGCGAGGATCGGAGGGACGACCGGGACCGCCGGGACGACCGGGGCCCGCGCCCCGTCCCGCCCTCGGCGCCCGCACCGCCGCCGCCTCCCCCGCCCCCGCCCGAGGCGCTGCCGCCCGAGCTCCGCAAGTACTTCGACCTCCTGGGCGGCGTCGAGAACACCTCGAAGGCGCTGGTCCTCGGGGAGAACGACGAGGTCCTCGTCGAGAGCCCGGTCGGATCGATGATCGAGACCCTCACCAACCTCACCGCCCCCGCGAAGGCGCTGGTCTTCGACGGGATCGTGAGCCAGCGGGTGGTCGACGTCGCCCAGGAGAAGGGGATCGGCACGGTCGTCGCGAGCCGGGTGGGGGCGGTCGGCAAGTTCCCCGAATCGGTCCGGGTCCTCACCCGGGCCGATCTCGGCGGCCACTGACCGGCCGGTTACCCCGGGGCGCGCGAATCCTTTAGAGAGCGCGCGCCCATCCTCGGCTGTGACGACGCCCGAGCCGGCGGGCCCGAAGGCCCGCGCCTTCTCGCTCGACGAGATCGAGACGACGGAGGAGATCCCGATTCCGACCGACCCGCTGGACCGGGTCATCGGCCAGGAGCGGGCGGTGGAGACCGCCCGGATCGCCGCCTTCCAGCGCCGGCACCTCCTCCTGGTCGGCCCGCCGGGGATCGGCAAGTCGATGACCGCGCAGGCGCTGGCCCTCCACCTCGACCGTCCGAGGACCGAGATCCGGATCGTCCACAACCCCGAGAACCCCGAGCGGCCGACCGTCGAGCTGGTCGCCCGGGAGGAGGTCTACCGGGAGCGGGAGGCGCACCGGTCCCTCGACGGGGAGCAGATCCCCCCCACCGACGCCCCCGCGCCGGTCGCCGAACGGCTCGGCTACCGGTGCAGCCGCTGCGGCTTCTACTCGCTGCCCAGCGACCGCTACTGCCCGAGCTGCAACCATGTGAAGCAGACCGCCCCCGGCCTGCCCGAAGCCGGGAGCCCGTTCCGGGACCTGGTCGGCGGCATCCTCGAGCTCACCGTCCCCCCCGGGGGCAACCAGACCGAGTCGGTCCGCACGACCCGGACCCGCAACGGGGTCGAGGAGGTGGTCGCCTACGAGCGGGCCGGGGAGATGATCCGGGTCCTCGACCAGAAGGCGCTCGAGCGCCGGCGCCAGCTCCAGAAGGAAAGCCCGAGGAAGGTGCTGGTCAAGATCGACCGCACCACCTTCGTGATGGCGACCGGCGCCAGCGAGACCGAGCTTCTCGGGGACGTCCGGCACGATCCCTACGGCGGCCATCCCCAACTGGGGTCGCTCCCGTACGACCGGGTCATCCCCGGGGCGATCCACGAGGCCCACGAGGGGGTGCTCTTCATCGACGAACTGGCCCATCTCGGCCACCTCCAGCGCCAGATCCTGACGGCGATGCAGGAGAAGCGGTTCCCGATCTCGGGCCGCAACCCCCAGTCGGGCGGCGCCTCGGTGAGGGTCGACTCGGTCCCGTGCGATTTCATCCTGGTCGGCGCCGCGAACATCCAGGACCTGGGCCAGATCCTCCCGCCGCTGCGCTCGCGCATCGCCGGGAGCGGCTACGAGATCCTGCTCGACACCACCATGCCCGACACCGAGGCGAACCGCCGGAGGCTCGCCCAGTTTGCGGCCCAGGAGATCGCCGCCGACGGGCGGATCCCGCCCGCGACCCGGGCGGCGCTGGACGCATTGATCCGGGAGGCGCGCCGACGCGCGGAGTCGATCGACGGTCGGCGCCACGCCCTGACCTTGAGGCTGAGGGAGCTCGGAGGGCTGCTCCGGACCGCCGGGGACCTCGCGATGACCTCCCACAGCCCCCGGATCGAGGCCGAGCACATCGCCTCGGCGCTCGAGCGCGCCCGGCCGATCGAGGAGCAGATCCGGGCCACCTACGGCTCCCTGCAGGGGGGCCTGCACAAGGAGGCCACCGAATCCCAGCGGCAGTCGCTGGGCTACTACTCCTGGAACGAGCACCCGGATCCGGGGAACGGCTACGGGTGACTCGCCCCCGAGGGCCCCGGGGGTGGTTTCCGTCTTTCCGCTAGGCATATGAACGGGGGGTAGGTGGCCGACCCCACGGGCGCGTAGTCTAGTGGTTATGACGTCACCCTGACACGGTGAAGGTCGCCAGTTCGAATCTGGCCGCGCCCATGGACCCTC
>JAJYWS010000006.1 GCA_021791335.1 Thermoplasmata archaeon | reverse complement strand
CCGGGCGCGGATGCGGGTGGTCTGGGCGCCCGAGCTCGCGACGACCCGGATGTACCGCGACCGGCACGAGATGTTCGAGGGGCTGCTCAAGAACATCCACGGGCTCCGCTACTCCGCGGCCCGCCAGGCGGGGTTTCTCGCCGGGGTTGTCGGGTTCTACTACCTCCCCCTAATGGTGCTGCCGCTCGGCCTTCTCGCCGGCAACCTCCCCCTGATCGGGATGGGCGGCTTCCTGTGGGTCGCGCTCTTCGGCAAGCACGTGGGGTTCGCCCGGGCGGTCGGCGCGCCCGCGGCGTACGGCCTCCTCTACCCCCTCTCGGCCGGGTTCTACGTCGCGCTCCTCACCGCCTCGCTCGTGGACGGCAGCCGGGGCCGGCCGATCCGGTGGAAGGGCCGGCTCTACGACCGCGCCGCCGGGCCGGCCTCCGACCGGTCGCCCCCGCCCTCCACGAACCGCTAAGTGGGGCGGCACCTTCCCCGAAACGACCATGACCGACGGATCGGTGGCCAAGTTCGGGCTGTTCATCGCCGGCGAAGAGATCGAGGGCCACGGTGGGCCGGCCCGCCCCCTCCTCGACCCCGCCCATAACCGGCCGATCGCCGAGGTGGCGGTCGGGAACCGGGACGACGCCCGCCGGGCGCTCGAGGCGGCCCAGGCGGCCTTCGAGCGGCCCGGCTGGGCGACCGACGACGGCAGCCTGCGCGCGCAGCTGCTCCGGCGGCTCGCCGCGAAGCTCGCCGAGTCGGCCGAGGCGTTCGCCCGGCTCGAGACGCTCACGATGGGTAAGCCGCTGCGCGAATCCCGGGGCGACCTTCAGTATGTCGTCCGCACGCTGGAGTACGTGAGCGGGCTCGCCGACAAGATCGAAGGCTCGACGATCCCGGTCCCGGGCCCGCGCTTCGACTACACGCTGCGCGAGCCGCTCGGTGTGACCGTCCATATCGCCCCCTGGAACTACCCCTTGCTGCTCGCGATGCGGTCGGTCGCCCCGGCGCTCGCCGCCGGCAACACGGTGGTCCTGAAGCCGGCGACCCAGACCCCCCTCACCGCGATCGCGCTCGCCCGGTTGGCCCACGAGGTCGGGCTGCCGCCCGGGGTGCTCAATGTGGTCACCGGCGCCGGGGGCGATGTCGGGGAGGCGCTCGTCGACGACCCGCGCTGCCGGCAGGTCTCCTTCACCGGCAGCGGGCCGGTGGGCCGGCGGATCGCCGAGCTCGCCGCGCGCCGGGTGATCCCGGTCACGCTCGAACTCGGCGGCAAGAGCCCGGTGGTGATCTTCCCGGACGCCGACCTCGACCGGGCCGCGAAGGGGGTCGTCTACGGGATCTTCGGCAACGCGGGACAGATGTGCTGGGCCGGGAGCCGGCTGCTCCTCCACGAATCGATCCAGGCACCGTTCCTCGAACGGGTGAAGGCGCTCGCGGAGAAGCTCAAGCTCGGGCCGGGGGTCGAGGAGACGACCGAGATGGGCCCGCTCGTCACCCGCGACCACCTCGACTCGGTCCTGGGCTTCATCGACCGGGCCCGGTCGGAGGGCTCCCGGATCGTCACCGGGGGCGAACGGCCGGCGGCGCCGGCGCTCGCCGAAGGGAACTATCTCCAACCCACCGTCCTCGCCGATCTTCCCCCGACCTCGCCGATCGCCCAGGAGGAGATCTTCGGCCCGGTCCTCGCGACCTTCGCGTTCGCCGACGCCGACGAGGCGGTCCGGCTCGCCAATCAGACCCGCTACGGGCTCTTCGCCGCCGTCTGGACCCGGGATCTGGGCACGGCCCACACCCTGGCCCGGCGGATCGAGGCCGGCATGGTGGTCGTCAACGAGTCCCCGCTGACCTTCCCCCAGACCCCCTTCGGCGGGTACAAGGAGAGCGGGCTGGGGAGCGAGCAGGGCCGGCATGCCCTCGACAGCTACCTGCGGACCAAGAACGTCAGCGTGAATCTCGGCGCGCCCCGGAAGAAGGCGTAGCACGGCTCCGAGTTCGTACGAAACGGCCAAAGTCCCCCCGCGGGGTCGGTCGTCGGGGAGTCCCGAGCCTTGGCCACCGATCCGAACGCCTGGGGCAACTGCCGGTTCTGCGCGGTCGCCGTGCCGGCCGACGCGAAGATCTGCCCGATCTGCGGGACCGATCACCCGATCCGGTCGGGCGAGATGGGCCAGGAGACCCGCCGGACCCGCCAGCGGGTCCGGTTCCTCCACTTCGGCCGCGCGCTCATCGTGGCGGTCGGCATCATCGCGCTCACCTACGTCCTCGCGACGGTGGTGATCCAGGGCCAGCCGGCGACCCCGGATCCGCTCACGACCAGCGGGACGATGGCGATCGCTCCCGGCAACTTCTCGGTGCTCTCGGGGGAGATCTCCGGCGAGGACTACGTCATCGGCAACTTCACCGTGATGACGCCGCCGGGGGCGCTCCTCGGCATGACCGTCTACAACGAGTCGCAGTACGCGAGCTTCCTGCGCGGCGTCGCGACCTCCGACCAGATGAACCTCACCCCGACCAGCGACGGCCGGATCATCTTCTCGGCGCCGTACACCTCGAACTTCTACTTCGTCTTCACCAACGGCTACCCGCCGTCGAGCGGCCTCACGCTCCGGGTCTACTACACGACCCAGTACAACACCAACGTCGTCTTCGACTGAAGCGCGCCGGGCGGCCTACGGGCCGGACGGCTCGGCGGGGGGGTCGGCCCGGCGGAGGAACTCCGGCGGGACCGAGTCGGTCAGAAAGACGGTCCGGCCGGCGCGCAGGATCACGAGGCCGCCCGACCGGGCGGCGACGGTGTCGATCTCGAGGATCACCGGGTTCGGGGACCGGACCGCCCCGGCGGCCGCGGCGTCGGCGTGGGTCTTCGAGAGGTGGACCCGCTTGCGGTCGACCGGTTTGAGTCCGACCTCGAGCACCAGGGCGGCCTCCTCCTCGGTCACCGGGAAGTAGAGCCGGTCGGGGATCTCGTCGGTGGGCAGATCGAGGTCGACCTCGACGGTGTGGCCGTAGGTCGCCCGGATCCGGTCGGCGCGGACCTCGTAGCGGCCCTTGGCGTCGGTCTCGGCGATCGCGACCAGGTGGTGCGCCCTGAGCCAGGGGTAGCCGCGGTGCCGCTGTCCGATCGCCCGGGCGATCTCGGAGAGGGGGATCCAGCCGTGCGGGTCCATGGTGAGCCCGTAGCGGTCGGGAAAGTGCCGGAGGATGCCGGTGAGGACCCGGCCCAGGTGGTCGAGCTCCCGGTCGTTCAGGAGGACCCGGCCGGACTGGCCGCAGACCGGGCAGAGGTCGGCTCGGAAGTATCCGTGCTGAGCGCACTCCTTCAGCATCGGCCCGGCCCCGCTAGGCCTTGATCTTGTCGGCCTGCTTGTCGAAATCCTGGAGGAGGTCGCCGTAGCTGTCGGCCAGGTCCTTGAGGACCCGCTTCAAGAGCTGCTGGGGCTTCTCGCCCTTGGTGCGGAGATAGAGGGAGGGTCGGTCGAGGGAGGGGTGGCCCAGGAAGTACCGGGCCTCGACCACCTTCTCCTCCTGCTGGAGCGCCTCGACCAGCGGGATGAGCAAGGTCTCCTCGCCTCGGGGAAACTCCAACCTCAGCTGGTCGGACTCCCGTTCTACGACACGGATCTCCATCGCTCGGGACCGGAGCCGGCGCACGAGCGTTCGGTTCTTAAGGCTGGCGGCCGAGGGCGCCCCCCCGGGGCCCCGCCGTTTCCCGTGAAGGCGAGGGCTTTATAGCCGGCCGGCCCCGGTGATGGAGCATCGGAGGCGGGGCCGGGGATGGGGATGAGCGGATCGTTCCGGGAACGCCGGGGACCGTTGCTCCCCCGACCGGCCCGTCGGGGCGCGGCCCTCCTGCTGATCGGGAGCCTCCAGTTCATCCTGGTCGGGATGCTGATCCCCGAGCTCCGCTACCCGGGCTACAGCCTGACCGCCCGAACGATCAGCGCGCTCGGCAACACCGCCCACTCCCCGCTCGCCGAGCTCTTCAACGGGTCGATCATCCTGCTCGGCCTTTTGTCGGTCATCGGCTTCGCCCTGCTCTGGGGCGCCGTCCACCCCGGCGGTCGCCGGCTCGTCGCGCTCGGCCTCCTGTCGATCGCGAGCCTGGGGGCGATCGGGGTCGGAGCGGCGCCCGAGAACGTCCAGGGTACCGTCCACGGCCTGGCCGCGCTCACCGTGTTCCTGGCCGGGGGCCTCGGGCTGCTCTTGCTGCCGCTCGCGATGACCCGGGACACCCGGTGGGACGGCTTCCGAATGTACACCGCCCTCTCGGGGGTGGTCACCCTCGTCGCTCTCCTCCTCTACCTGCGCGGCCTCGTCGGCCCGCTGGGCCCGGGGGGGATGGAACGGCTCATCGTCGCACCGCTGCTCCTCTGGGAGATCCTGGTCGGTATCCGGCTCTTGAGGCTTCCGGCCTACGCGCCCCCGCTCCACCGGGCCAGCGGGTAGTGCGACCTCGCGTCGGCGCCCGGCCGACGGCCATATAACCCGGCCCTCCTCCTCCCGAAGGGTTCACTACCATGCGGGTGCTCGTCGTCGGGGGAGGCGCCAGGGAGCACGCCATCGCGGCCGCGCTCGACCGTTCGGGAGCCGAGCTTTTGGTCGCCGCGCCGAACGTGAACCCCGGCCTCGACCGGCTCGCCCGGGAGTCCGGCCGGCTCGACCCCACCGATCCGGCGGCGGTCGTCGCCTTCGCCCGGCGCCACCGGGCCGAACTCGCCGTCATCGGACCGGAGTCTCCGCTCGCCGCGGGGGTCAGCGACGCGCTGCGCGCGGCCGAGGTCCCGACGGTCGGCCCGTCGAAGGCGGCCGCCGAGATCGAGTGGTCGAAGCGGTTCTGCCGGGAGCTCCTCGACCGGCACCACCTCGGCCCCCAGCCGAGGTTCCAGGTCCTCACCCGGGTCGAGGAGGTCGAACCGGCGCTCGCCGGCTTCCCTCAGCCGTTCGTGATCAAGCCGAGCGGACTCACCGCCGGCAAGGGGGTCCGGGTCCAGGGCGCCGACTTTGCGACGCCCTCGGAGGGGGCGGTCTACGCGAAGAGCCTGCTCCTGCAGGGGGATTCGGTCCTGATCGAGGAGCGGCTCGAGGGGGAGGAGTTCAGCCAGATGGCGTTCGTCACCGACTCGGGGATCTACCCGATGCCGGCGGTCCAGGATTTCAAGCGGGCCCTCGAAGGGGACCGGGGCGGCAACACCGGCGGCATGGGATCGTACTCCCAGCGGGACCACCTGCTGCCGTTCCTCCGGCCGGCCGACCGGGAGCGGGCGATCGACCTGCTCCGGGGCACCGCCGCGGCGCTCGCCGCGGAGGGCCGCCCGTTCCGGGGCATCCTCTACGGCGGGTTCATGCAGACCGCCCGGGGCCCGGTCCTGGTCGAGTTCAACGCCCGGTTCGGCGACCCCGAAGGGATCAACGTCCTCACCCTCTACGAGGAGGGGGATTTCGACGAGCTCCTGCTCGGGGTGGCCCAGGGCCGGGTCGACCCGAACCTGGTCGAGTTCCGGCTCCGGGCGACGGTCGTGAAGTACGTCGTGCCGCCGGGGTACGGTGATCGCCCCCGGCCCGGCGGGGTCCTGACGCTCGACCTTCCGCGGATCGAAGCCGAGGGCGTCCGGGTCTACTTCGGCTCCGTCGAGTCGGAGGGCGGCGGGCGGATCCGGCTCGGCTCGGGCCGCGGCGTCGCGCTCACCGGCGAGGCGAGCGCGATCCACGAGGCGGCCGCGCGCGTCGAGGCGGCCCTCCACCACATCCAGGGGGAGTTCTACGTCCGGCACGACATCGGCACCAAGGAGAACCTCAGCGCCAAGGTCGAGCACCTCCGGCGGCTCCTCGTGCCCGGCGCGAAGAGCTCCCCGCTGCCGCTCAGCGTCGCGCCGCCCGACGCGCCGGCGTCGAGCGCGGCCCGGCCCGACCAGGTCCTCTGAGATCCACTCCCGTCTCAAGCGTCAAATAGCCGCCCCGGACTCTTCTCCGCTCCATGTTCTGTCCCAAGTGCAAGCGGATGATGCGCCCCGATCCCCGGGCGAAGGCGTGGCGGTGCACCGCGTGCGGGGCGACGGTCCCCCTGGGCTCGGGCCGGGAGATCGGGCGCACGACCGTGGAGTCGAAGGAGGTCGCGGTCGTCGAAGGCGGCGCGGCGACGCTGCCCACCGCGGCGGAGGAGTGCCCCAAGTGCGGCCACGGCGAGGCGTACTGGGTGCTCCGGCAGACCCGCGGCGCCGATGAGCCCGAGACCCGGATCTTCGAGTGCACCAAGTGCGGGCACAAGTGGCGGGAGTACCAGTGACCGAACCGGCGGCGGAGCCGATCGCCCGGATCTTCGGGCCCGAGGCGGTCGGCCGGAGCATCCGGATCCGCGGCTGGCTGGTCCGCGCCCGCTCCTCCGGCGGCCTCCTGTTCCTCGTGGTCCGGGACCGGACCGGCCAGGTCCAGGTCACCGCCCGGCGGGACGTCCTCGGGGAGTCCGACTTCGACCGTGCGGAGCATGTCCAGGTCGAGGGCTCGCTCGAGATCGACGGGACGGTCGCCGAGGACCGCCGGTCGCCCGGGGGCCGGGAGCTCAAGGCCGCGCGCATCCACGTGGTCCAGTCGGGCGACCCGTTCCCCGTGATGGCCGACCAGACCGAGGAGTTCCGGCTCGATCAGCGGCACCTGGTCGTCCGCTCCCCCGAGATGGTGGCGACGTTCCGGGTCAAGGCCACCCTCCTCCGGGCCCTCCGGGAGTTCCTGGAGTCCGAGGAGGTCCTCGAGATGACGCCCCCGGTCCTGACCGGCAACCCGGCCGAAGGCGGTGCCGAGGCGTTCCAGATCGACTATTTCGGCCGCCCGGGCTACCTCTCCCAGACGGCCCAGCTCTACCTGGAGGCGTTGATCTTCCCCCACGAGCGGGTCTACGGACTCACGCCCTCGTTCCGGGCCGAGAAGTCCCGGACCCCGAGGCACCTCACCGAGTACCTCCACCTCGAGGTCGAGCTCGCCTGGTGCGACCTCGCCGAGCTGCTCGACTTCGAGGAGCGGATGATCGTCTCGGTCGCCCACGCGGTCGCCGACCGGCGGCCGGCGGAACTGCGGGAGCTCGGGCGTTCGCCCGAGGAGCTGCGGGCCCTGGCCGCCCCGTTCGCCCGGCTCTCCTACGACGAGGCGATCGAACGGCTGAGGGCCCGGGGCTTCTCGATCGCGTGGGGCCAGGATCTCGGCACCGCCGAGGAACGGGCGCTCACGATGGAGGAGGCCCAGCCGATCTTCCTCACCCGGTTCCCGAAGGAGATCAAGGCGTTCTACATGCTCGAGACGCCCGGCAACCCCCGCACCGTCGAGGCGGCCGACCTGCTCGCCCCGGAGGGCTACGGGGAGCTGATCGGCGGCTCGTGCCGTGAGACCGACCTCACCCGGCTCACCGAGCGGCTCCGGGCGACCGGGGCCGACCTGCCGAGCTACCAGTGGTACCTCGACCTGCGACGCTACGGGAGCGTGCCCCACGCCGGCTTCGGCCTCGGGGTGGAACGGCTGGTCCGCTGGATCACCCGCCGCGACCACATCCGCGATACGACGCCGTTCCCCCGGACCCCGAGCCGGCACACCCCGTAGACCTTCGGGGGCCGCCGCCCCGCTCGCCGGGCCCTCGGGCCCCCGCCGAACTCGCGGCCGGGGCCGTGACCGACCCCCGTCCGCGAAGCCGGCGGCACTCCCGGACCGAAGGGAGACCGACCGGGTCCGGCTCGTCGGCGATCAGGGGGGAAGAGCCTCGGTCTTGGAGGGGAACGGAAGAGCGGGGGCCGGGGGTGGCGGTTGGGGACGGCGGGTCCGGGCCGCGAGGGCTGAGTGCCGGCGGGAGCGGTCCGGTTGGGGGGTGTTTGACGGCGCGACGCCCTCCTCTTGGCCACTGCCGGGCGTCGGCCGGTGGCCCGGGCTTTGGACGGGGCAAGGTTCAAGAACTGCGACGCGCTCGACTGCGCCGCGCATCTCACCGGAGCGTCCAGCGTGGCGATTCAACCCAACTCCGAGAACCCTGCCGCCAAGCCGAACGAACCGGCGCCCACGAACCTTTTGGAGAAGGCGCTCCCCGCTCCCGGCGGCGTCGCGACGATCGGGCGTCTCACCCACCAGGACATTCCGGCCATCTGCGCCCTCTTCAAGAAGGTCTGGGACGGCTACCGGGGCGAACTGCCCCCGGAGTTGCTCAAGACGCTCGTGCCGACCCCGCTCGAGTTCACGAGCGGGATGGAGACGGTCACCTACTTCGCGGCCCGCAAGGACAACCGCTTCGTGGGCGTGGTCGGGGTCGAGGTCGAGAACGGCAGCGGCCACATCGTCACCTTGCTCGTGGACCCCGAGCAGCGCCGGCAGGGGATCGCCCGTCAGCTCGCGCAGGCCGCCCTCGAGTGGGCCCGGCACGCGAACGTGAACGCGGTCTGGGTCGATCCGCTCGCGAAGTTCACGGCCGCCCAGAGCCTCTTCCGGGCGCTCGGCTTCACCGAGACCGGCCTCCTCCACCGACGGATGTGGAACGAGGATGTCCGGCTCTTCGAGCGGGTGCTCGAGCGCTAGCTCGCCGGCGCATCGACCGCCGATATCGGGCCGCGGGCGCTTCCTTCGCGACCCGGAGGCCTTCGCCCGGGCCGGCCCGGCGTGGGCCCTCCCGGCGCCGGACCGATCTTGAGCCCGGGAGGGCCCGGGGAGTGCAGGGGGTGAGATTTGAACTCACGGACTCCTACGAGACTAGGACCTCAACCTAGCGCCTTTGACCAAGCTGGGCCACCCCTGCAGAGCGACGGCTCGTACGGTGGTCGTGCCATAACCTTTGCGAACCCGGACTCTCGGGGAACCGGCCCCATCGGCCGCCCAAGAAAGGCATATCTGGGAGTGTCCGTCCCGGGGGGGTCATGTCTCCCGCACCCCCGCCCCGCGACAGTTCGCTCATCTACATCGGGCAGAAGCCGACCATGACCTACGTCTTCCAGGTCGTCACGCAGCTCAACGCGGGTCCGGGGCCGGTCGTCGTGAAGGCCCGGGGGAACGTGATCAGCCGGGCGGTCGATGTGGTCGAAATCGTCCGGCGCCGCTACCTCGAAAACCAGGTCACGGTCGGGACGATCCAGATCGACACCGAGCGGCTGGTCAACCGGGAAGGGCGCGAGATGAACGTCTCGTCGATCACGATCCCCCTCCAGCGGATCGGGGCGGCGCCGGCGGCTCCGTCGCCGCCGTAGTCGGATCGCCCGGGCCGGGCGGGGCCCGGGGCGGTCGGTCCCGGATCACCCAGGTGCCGGCGAGCACGTCGCCGAGCCGCTGCCGGTCGTCGGTCACCGCCACAAACAGCAGCCCGACGGTCCCGACCAGCGTCACGAACCCCGCGGTCGTCGCGGCGAGGCTCACGAAGATGCCGAGGTCGGCCGGGAGGGCGATGCCGGCCGGGGTCGTCCCGGCGGCGAGGGCGCCGCCCCTCAGCAGCAGCGCGACCGAGAGGGCGGCCCCGATCCCGAGGATGCTCAGCACGACCAGCTTCGTCGACTCCCGGACGAAGCTCGCCAGGAGCCCGGGGCGGTCCAACGACCGGCTGGTGACCAGCAGGCGCAGCGCGCGCTTGCCGACCGTCCGACCGCGCCAGTACGAGGTGAGTCCGAAGTAGAGGAAGGCGAGGGCGACATACCCGTAGGTGGCCGCCAGGAAGGCGGGAGCGTTGAAGAGGGTGGCCAAATCGCCGGGAGTCGAGACGGCGAGGTAGGCCCAGACGAGCGCCGCCGGAACGGTCAGGACCGCGAGGTCGATCAGGAAGGCGAGCAACCGGTGGAGGACCGGGGCAAAGCGTTCCCGGCCGACCGCGTAGCCGACGTAGATCTGGCCGGCCGCGGCGATCAGCGCCCGGTCGACGTCCCGCGGGCCGAGCTCGGGCGCCCGGGCGAGCGCGCCCAGGTTGGCGGCGTCGGCCGGGACCCAGGGGGGGACCTGGAGCCCGGCCCAGGGCCGTTCGGGATCGGCGGCCGGAGCCCCGACCAGCCGCCGGGCCTGGGCCTCCGCCTCCCGGGCGCCCTGCCACGCGGCTTCGATCGACCGCCGGGGATCCCCTCCGACCCGGGCCCGGCCGGCCGACAGCAGCAGCGCCGACGGCCGGCCCGGGGGGGTGGGCCGCGGCGCGCCCCCCTCTTCGGGCCGGAGGCTCCGCCCGAGGAGCCGGTGAGCGAGGTAGGCGGCGGCGAGCGCGACCAGCGGCGAGAGGTAGAGCAGGTCGAAGACGCCGGCCCCCCCGATCGCGTAGAGGCCGGCGTAGCCACCCTGGTAGAGGGGAGGCTCGCGCAGGACATCGGCGCCGAGGAGCACCCCGAACCCGGTCGCGGCGAAGGCGACCGCCAGCGCCCCGCCGGTCGGTCCGGGGTGGAACGATCTCCAGGCGAGGACCGCGGCGAATCCGGCCCCGAACGGCGGCAACAGGTAGAACGGGAAGGTCTCCGAAATGCCGCTGCCGGCGAGCGGCGTCGAGGCGACGAAGGTCGCGACGGCCACCCCCAGGGTCAGGACGAGCGCGCCGGCGATGGGGGCCCGGCGGAGCCGGTTCGGGCCGGTGGCGAACCCGGCCGCCGCCAGGCTCGCGGCGAGGGCGACCGTGAACACCGCGGCATCCTGGGAGATCCCGACCGGGAGGGCGAGGACCGTCCCCAGCAGCGCGGCGCCGACCAGGACGAGCAGGCCGAGCCAGATCCCGAGGTCGCGGCGGCCTTGGGCGAAGGTCCGGCCGAGCGCGACCGCGCCGATCGCGAGCGGGAAGACGCCGCCGCCCAGGCTGACCGCGAGGATGTCCGGCCCGATCGGGGCCAGCGGGAGGAGCGCGACCGTCGCGAGCGTCGCGCCGAGCCCCAGCAGCCAGAAGCTCAACCGGCCGAAGCCGATCCGTTCGGCGAACTCCCGACGTTCGAACGCGAGCAGGTAGAGGAAGAGCCAGAGCAGCGCGGGGAGACCGTAGTCGGCCACGAGGGCGGCAGTGTCAAAAACGGTCGTTGGCCAATCGACCACGGTCCCCCTCCCGGCGGACCCCCGCCCGAGGGCGCCCCCTGCTAAAGGTTTTGTCGGTGCCCCGGCTCGCCCCGCCGATGGCCGCGACACGCTGGGAAGAGGATTCGTTGGGACGTCGCGAAGTGCCCCGGGACGCCTACTGGGGGATCCAGAGCCTCCGGGCCAAGGAAAACTTCCCCGTGAGCGGGCTCGGCGCCTCGGCCCATCTCATCCGGGCCTACGCCCTGCTGAAGCTCGCCGCCGTGCGGGCCAACGTCGCCCTCGGCGGGCTCGACGAGCGCCGGGGCGCGGCGCTCTCGACCGCATGTGAGGAGATGGCCGGGGGCCGGTTCGACGGGGAGTTCGTGGTCGATGTCTTCCAGGCCGGCGCCGGCACCTCGTTCCACATGAACGTGAACGAGGTCCTGACCAACCGGGCGCTCGAGATCCTCGGACTGCCCCGCGGCGACTACCGCGAGCTGAGCCCGAACGACCACGTGAACCGGGGGCAGTCGACCAACGACACCTACCCCTCGGCGACCCAGGTGGCGGTCCTGTTCGCCCTGCAGGAGCTCAAGGCGGCGGTCGGCCATCTGGCCGACAGCCTGAATCGAAAGGGCCAGGAGTTCGCCGCCCTGCCCAAGGCGGGGCGGACCCACCTCAAGGACGCGATGCCGGTGACGCTCGGCCAGGAGTTCCGGGCGTACGGCACCGCCCTCCGCCACACGCTCGAGATCCTGCCGGGGATCGAGACCGCGCTCGCCGAGATCCCCTTCGGGGGGAGCGCGGTGGGCAGCGGGATCAACTCGGTCCGCGGCTTTCGGGCCCGGGCCGTCCAGGAGTACGCCCGGCTCACCCAGCTCCCCCTCACCGTCGCCCGGGACCCGTTCGAGTCGATGGAGAGCCGCTGGCCGCTCGCCGCCGTCTCGGGATGGCTGAGGACGCTGGCCCTCGAGCTGACCCGGATCGCGAACGATCTCCGTCTCCTGTCGAGCGGGCCGGCGACGGGGCTCGACGAGATCCGGGTGCCCGAGATCCAGCCGGGGTCGTCGATCATGCCGGCGAAGGTGAACCCCTCGGCCGCCGAATGCCTCAACATGGTCGCCTTCCACGTGATCGGCGCCGATGCGGCGACCGCGCTGGCCGTCCAGGCGGGTCAGCTCGAGCTCAACGTCATGACCCCCCTCATGAGCTTCGAGCTCCTCTTCTCGATCCAGATCCTCACCCGCTACCTCCCCGTGTTCGCGAAGAGCTGCGTCGACGGCCTCACGGCCCACCCCGCGAAGCTCGAGCGGTTCCTGCTCGAGTCGACGGCGCTCGCCACCGTGCTCACGCCGCGGTTCGGCTACCTCAAGGTGGCCGAGCTCCTCCACGAGTCCCAGCGGACCGGCACCCCGGTGAAGCGGCTGCTCGTCGAGTCGAAGCTGCTCACGGAGGCGGAGGTCGAGGAACTCCTCGGCGCCCGGGCGATGGCGCGGCTCGCCGAGCCGGTGCCGTAGCGGCCCGGGGGCGTGCGGGCAGCGTTATCAGGCGCGCGCCTCATTCCGGACGGCCATGGGGACGATCGAGGAGGCGGCGGTCGAGCTCGGGAGCCCGACGTCGGAGGAGTTCCGACGGGCGGTCGAAACCCTCGAACGGGTGGGGCTCACCCGGTACGAGGCCCAGGCCTACATCGCGCTCGTCGCCCGCGGGGTCGGCGACGCGACCACGATCGCCCAGGCGGCGACGATCCCCCGGACGTCGGCCTACAAGGTCCTCGATTCGCTCGCGGCCAAAGGGTATGCACAGCCGACGGGCGGCAAGCCGATCCTCTTCCGTCCGACCAACCCGCTCGACGTCGCCGAGTCGCTGAAGGGCTCGATCCAGGACGTCTTCGAGAAGCTCGCCCAGCTCCACCGGGTCGTCGCCGAGCACGGCGAGCCCCAGCTGGTCTACCTGCTCAGCGGCCGGGAGAAGGTCGTCCAGAAGATCGGGGAGCTCCTCGACCAGTCGACGGCGAGCTTCATCCTCACGACCCAGCAGATCGCCGACCTCCGGGAACCCCTGATGAAGAAGATCCTCCACGCCGTCAAGCGGGGGGTCCAGGTCACCTTCGTGACCGCGCCGCTCCAGCGGATCCCCGAGGGGGTCACCCACGTCCCCCGGGAGAACCTCCGGGCGACCGAGGTCCTGGCCGACGGCCAGCACGCGCTGCTCGCGGCGCCGGGGCTCGACGCCTGCGGCTTCACCGACAACCCGATCCTGACCGCCCACCTGAAGCAGTTCCTCGACGTCATCCTCGACCGGGATCCGGAAGGGTGAGCGGTCCCGGAGCCTGCCCAAGGCCGGCCCGGAAGGGCGATCGCGCATGACGGCCAATCGGGGGCCCCCGGCGGAGCGGGTCCGGGCCAAGCTCGCCGAACGGGCCGGCCCCGACCTGGCCCAAGGGATGCCGGCGGGCTACCAGCGGATGGGTCGGGTCCTCCTGCTGCGGCTACCGGAGCGGCTGCGCCCCCACTTCGCCGCGATCGGCGCCGCCTGGCAGCGGGAGATCGGCGTCACCACCGTGCTCACCCAGGTCGGACCGATCCGGGGGGAGGCCCGGCGGCCGACCGTCGAGGTGATCGCCGGGGGGCCCACCGAGACCGAGGTGGTGGAGCACGGGATCCGATGGCGGTTCGATGCCGCCCGCATCATGTTCGCCGCCGGCAACCGGACCGAGCGCCTCCGGGCCGGCCGGCGGGTCGCCCCGCACGAGCGGGTCCTGGACCTCTTCGCCGGGATCGGCTACTTCACCCTCCCGGCGGCCCGGGCCCACCCCACGGTCCGGGTCCGGGCGATCGAACAGAACCCCGAGGCCTACCGCTACCTGATCGAGAACGCCCGGATCAACGATGTCGCCGACCGGGTCGAGGCGACGCTCGGCGACAACCGGACGGTCGAGCTCCCGGCGGGCCGATTCGACCGGGTCTTCCTCGGCTATCTGCCGAGCGCGCTCCCGTGGGTCCCGATCGCCGTCCGGGCCGCCCGCCCCGAGGGGGCCGAACTCCACATCCACACCGTCGCCGACGTCCGGGGCGGTGCCGAGGCGACCGTGGGGCGGCTGGCCGAGATCCTCGGGGTCCCGCGGAGCGCGCTCGACGGTCGGACCCAAATCCGCCGCGTGAAGCCGTACGGCCCCGGTCGGGACCACCTGGTGGTCGACCTGAGGACCCCGGTCGGGTCGCCGTCAGGCCCGGGGGCGGGGTGAGCGGAGCGCCTCGATGGCCCGAGGGAACGCCTGGACGAACCGGTCGACCTCGGCGGGCGGGTTCGAGAAGGAGACCCGGACAAACCGGTGGCCGAACTTCGGGGAGAGGTAGTTGCCCGCCCGGACGAAGACCCCGTGCCGGAGGAGGAGGTCCTCCTGCACCGCCTCGGGGGTGAGGCCGGTGTCGAGGATGTCGAGGACGAACATGTTGGCGTCCGACGGGAAGACCGGCACCCGGACCCCCGGGACACTCTCGGCCGCCGCCCGGATGCGGGCCCCGTTCTCCCGGGTGGTCGACCGGATCGACTCGATCCACGTCGGCTTCGTGCGGAGCGCGGCGATCGTCGCGATCTGGGCGAGGACGTTGACCCCGAGGTCGTTGGTGTTGTAGCGGAGGATCGGGCGGGCGAGCTCGGGCCGGGCGATCAGCCCGCCGACCCGCAACCCGGCGAGGCCGCAGTTCTTCGCGGCCGACCAGATCGTGATCGTCTGTTCGGGGGCGAAGTCGGCCGCGTTGGCCGGATCCCGCTTGAAGTCCCGGTAGGTGACGTCGTGGAGGAGGAGGAGCTTGTGGTCCCGGGCGATCTCGGCGATCGCCCGCAGTTCCTCCCGGGGGTAGGCGCTCCCGAGCGGGTTCAGCGGGTCGATGAGCAGGATCATCCGGGTCTTCGGCGTCAGGGCCGCCCGGATCCGGTCGGCGGTGAGCCGGTACGGGGGGGCGTAGACGTCGAGGTTGACGGTCCGCGCGCCCGAGAGTTCGATGAACTTGTGGATGATGAGGTAGCTCGGGTCGGTGGCGATCACCTCGTCCCCCGGCGACAGGAGCGCGCGGGTGAGCATGTAGAGCGTCTCGGTCGCTCCGGCCGAGACGGTCGTCACGAAGCCGTCCGGCAGGCCGAAATCCTCCCGCACGAGCTGAAGGAGCTCCGGCTCACCGGCGGCGATCGGGTAGCCCTCGTAGCGCCGCTCCTCGATCGCCTGCCGGAGGGCGTGGCCGACCACCTCGGGAGGAACCAGATGGTTGGTGTTCTGGCTCATCCAGACGATCTCCCTCCGGTGGGCGTGGGCGTACGCGAACGGATCGAAGGGCGCCGGGGTCATGGGAGGGGAGCTAGCCCGAACCCGCTTAACCTCTTGGATATCGATCCGGAGGTCCCGCTTCGCCCGCCTCGGCGAGGAACGTCGTGACGATCCCCATCGATTGGGGATCGGCGCGGGTCCGCCCGAAGCCGGCCCTGTGCATCCGGGCGAGGAGTTCGGCCCGGGGCGGCAGCGATCGGAGCGACTCGGGCAGGTAGCGGTAGGGCCCCGCGCTCCGCACGCTGCGCCCCATCCAGGGGACCACATGGTCGAAGTAGGCGTGGAAGAGGCTCCCCACGAGCGGGCGCACCGGCTCGCCGATCTCGAGCGTCACCAGGACCCCGCCGGGCCGGAGGACCCGGCGCATCTCCCGGAACGCCCGGTCGATGTCGGAGAGGTTGCGGACCACGAAGGCGTTGAGCACCAGGTCGAAGGTCCCGTCCGCGAACGGGAGCGCCTGGGCGTTGGCCCGGACCTGCTCGAGCCGGGCCCGTTGCCGGGTGGCCTTTCCGAGCGCCCGCGCCCGGCGGAGCATCGCCGCGGTAAAGTCGCCGCCGACCACGACCGCCGACGGGTAGTGACGGGCGGCGAGCCGCTGGAACTCCCCGGTCCCGCAGCCCAGATCGAGGATCCGGCGGATCGGGCCCGGGGCCCGGAACCGGTCGAGGGCCCAGAGGGCCCGGGGCCGCCAGAGGTAATCCTGGCCGGCCGACGCGAGGTGGTCAAACCACTCGTAGCGTCCGGCGATATGGGTGAACATCGCCCGGACCTCCTGTTCGAAATCGGGCCGGGTGCGGTCCGGGTACGGCGACCCGTCCTCGGCGGTTCGACCCGGGGTATCGGCGGCCACGCCCCCCGAAACGTACGGGGGGATTAAGGGGAACCGGGACCGCCCCGGGCCGCGGGGGGGCGAAACGCAGGTAGAAATACCGGGAGCCCCGTGGAGCCTCGGGTATCCCGATGGAGGTCCACCTCGACCGCTGGCTCGCCGAGTTCGGCGCCCCGCAGGAGGCCGAGGTGTCGGCCCGGGATCTCGCCGAGTTGATCGGGACGCTCGAAGCGCGGTACCCGAGGCTCCAGGGCAAGATGCGGGACGAGACCGGGGCGATGCGCCGGTTCGTCCGGGTCTTTGTGAACGGGGAGGTGGTGGAGGGTCGGGAGCCCTCCCGGGTCCTCGGACCGGACGACCGGGTCGACATCCTCCACTCGATCGCCGGGGGCTAGCGAACGATGGCGCGGACGGACCGGGTGGTGCTGATGGTGGGGACCCGGAAGGGCGGCTACCTGTTGCGGAGCGACACGTCGAGGCGCCATTGGAAGGTCGGCCCCTGCATCGCGGACGGCAGCGACGTCTACCACGTCACGGCCGATCCCCGGCACCCGGGAGAGTTCTACGCCCTCGCGAACAACGACTTCTGGGGCCCGATGGTCCTCCGGTCGACCGACGGGGGCGACCGCTGGCGGGAGGCGCCGACCCCCCGGCTGCCGAGGCGCTCCCAACGGACCCCGGGGATGGCGGAGGGCGGCGAATCGAGCCCGGCCCGTTCGGTCCGCAACCTCTGGCACCTCACCCCCGGACCGGCCGACCGGCCCGGCACGCTCTTTCTGGGGGCCGACCCCCATCTGCTCTTCCGCAGCGACGACCACGGCCGGAGCTGGGCCGAGGTGCCCGGCCTCACCGAGCATCCGACCCGGGACCGCTGGAACCCCGGGGCCGGGGGACCGTGCGTCCATACCATCCTGCTCGATCCGGCCCACCCCGGCCGGCTCTACGTCGGGATCTCGGCCGCCGGGACCTTCCGCTCCGACGACCTCGGGGAGAGCTTCCGGCCGGTCAACCGGGGGGTCCGGGCCGACTTCCAGCCCGACCGGTACCCCGAGGTCGGCCAGTGCGTCCACAAGATCGCCCTGGATCCCCGGGATCCCCAGACCATCTACCGGCAGGACCACTGCGGGATGTACGTGAGCCGCGACGGCATGGACGACGGCTGGACCGACATCGGCCGGGGCCTGCCGAGCCGGTTCGGGTTCGGGGTCGCAACGGCGCCCGCGCTCCCGGGCCGGGCCTTCTTCCTCCCGCTCGATCCCCAGAGCCGGACGACGCTGGGCGACGGGCTGCAGATCTACCAGTACACCGACCGGGACCACCGCTGGCGGCCCCTGATCCGGGGCAACCCGTTCCCGGGCCGGCACGCCATCCACCGGGAGGGGCTCGCGGCCGACCGGCTCGATCCGGCGGGGATCTACCTGGGGACGACGACCGGTCGGATCGTCTGGTCGGCCGATGGGGGGCGGGACTGGACGATGCTGCCCCTACAGTTCCCGGCGATCCACTCGGTCGAGGCGTTCGTCGAAGGCCCGAACCGCTGACGGTCCGGGCCGGTCGATTCGGCGGGGGTCCCGCGACCTTCGGGGCCCCCGCGGCCGGGTTCGCGTCCTGCGCAAACCTCAATAACCCCCGGGTCGCGTTATGGACCATGCAGGGAAGCGATTCGCCTTCGACGGCCCCGGCGCCGTCCTCCCCCGCGCCGACCGCTCCGACCCCGACCCCCAGCTCGCTGCCTCCGATCCCGACCCGCAAGTCCCACACGGGCGCCTTGATCGGGGGCGCCGTGGTCATCATCGTCGTGCTGGCGGTGGTCGGACTCGGTGTCGCCGGTGTGATCCCGATCCCCGGTCTCCATTCGAACGGCGGCGGCGGGGGATCCGGTTCGCCGGGATCCGCCTCCAATTTCGCCACGGCCTGGAACCAGGCCAACCAGTCGGTGAAGGCCTACAGCTCCGGTAGCTGGAAGGCCTACTTTGCCGGCGGGATCGCGACCCCGGTCGGCTCGACCCAGGCGGTCGGGTCGTTGACCAACTCCTCGAGCTCCACCTGCACCGTCACCGCCATCTCGGGCGGACCCACTTCGATCCAGGTCCCCGCCGCCAACCCCACGACCGGAGGGCTGGGGTCGTTCTGGTTCTTCCTCTACGGGAACGGCAACGAACTCGTGATCGTCATCGACAACGGAGGCACGGCGACCCCGGTCGCGACCCTCACCGGGGAGTGCTCCACCGTCTTCAACACCTACTTCCAGCCGCTCGCCCCCTCGATCCTCAACAGCCCCCAGGTCACCGCAGCGGTTCGCTCCAATGCGACCGCCTTCCTGACGGACAACTCGAACCTCTCGACCCTCTACTCGGTCTTGGCGGAGTTCGACTACCTCGGGATCACCCTGGCCAGCACCTGGAGCGTGATCTACACCACCTGCGGCCTCGTTCAGGGCTCGGCCACGACCGGCAACACGTTCAATGCCACGGTCGGCGCCACGAGCGGGGTGGTGTCGAATTCGCATGTGGCGAACAACTCCGCCTGCCCCACCCTCTCCAGCGGGATCGTCCCGCCGTCCGGCCTGGCTCCAACCCTGACCGCGACCCTGGGGATCCTCCAGGCCGAGGCGATGGCGTTCCTGGAGTAACCGGGCCGCGACGCCCCCGCAAGGAGTAATATAACCCCCCCTGTGGCAGGTCACCGGATGTCCGACGCGTCACCGGCCGAGGCCCCCCCGGCGGTCCCCCCCTCGGAAAGCCGTCCGGTGTCGGTCCGGATCCGGGAGATGCCGCTCGCCCGCCGGGCGGTCTTCGCCGGCTTCGCGACCCTCGTGGCCCTCGGCGCCGCCTTCTACGTCTGGTGGGGGATGGCCTTCGGGGTCTGGATCGACAACGGCGTCTACGCGGTCTTCATCACGCTCGTCCTGTTCGGACTCGCGGGGATGTGGCTGGTTTTCCCGGAGCCTCCGGCCCGTTCGCCGGAGTCGGCCTGAAGGGGCCTGGGGCCCAAGGCCCGGGTCGGGCCGCTCAGAGCGGTCGGGCGGCGACCGCCCAGACCGTGGCATCGGTCCGGCCGCACGCAATGCAGGGTCCCGGGGGGGCTCGGTCTAGCCCGGGCGGGTCGCGCAGGGGCGTCCCGAGCAGGGCGCCGGTGATCGCCGTTTCGATCCGGTGGCCGCACGCCTCCTCGCCGCACCAGCCCACCCACCGCACGGTCGGGCTGTCGGCCAGTTCCTCCAGCCGGGTCGCCGTCGAGAACGCCGAGGCGAACTGGGCCGCGGCCCGCTCCGCGAGCGCGCGGTCGAGATCGGCGAGCCGCTCCCGAACCGACGATTCGAGCGCGTCCAGGGCGAGCGGCGCCTTGCGGCCGAGCCGGTCGACCGAGGTGACGGTCCGCGCGTCGGCCTCCCGACGGCCGATCTCGAGCCGGAGGGGGGCGCCCGCGAGTTCCCAGCGGTAGTACTTCGCCCCGGGCCGCTCGTCCCCATCGTCGAGCCGGACCCTGAGCCCCGCCGACTCCAGCCGGTCGCGGATCTCCGCGGCGGTCGACACCACCGGGGAGGCGGCGGAGCCGCCGAGGATCGGGATCACGATCACCTGGTAGGGCGCGATCGAGGACGGGAAGACGACGCCCTGGCGGTCGCCGTGGACCGCGACCACCGCGCCGAGCAGCCGTTCGGAGAGGCCGAAGGTGGTCTGGTGGACCGGCCGCTGGACCCCGTGCGGGTCCTCGTAGCTGATCCCGTAGGGCCGGGAGAAGTTCTCCCGGTAATGGTGGACCGTCCCGATCTGGAGGGTCCGGGGCCCGCCGAGCGGGATGTCGAGGCCGATCGAGTAGTACGCCCCGGGGAACTTGTCCCACTC
>JAJYWS010000029.1 GCA_021791335.1 Thermoplasmata archaeon | reverse complement strand
GCGCTCACGTCCCGGGCGGTCCTGCACCTGTTCCGCCCGTACCTGGACGAGATCACCCGGGAGATCGCCGGCTTCGCCTCGTCGCTCTGAGCCGCTTCGGGAGGCGCAACCCCCCTTGACCGACCGCCCCGCGCTTCGCCGCCGGCCGGGGTGGTCCCCGATGCACCCGTGACCGATTACCGCTGGACGGTCCTCTCGAACACCACGCTGGCGACGCTCATGGCGTCGCTCGACTCGAACATCGTCCTCATCGCGCTGCCGACGATCGCGACCGAGCTCCCGGGCAGCTCGCTCTCGAGCCTGCTCTGGATCCTTCTCGGCTATCCGCTCGCGACCGCGGTCCTGCTGCTCAATTTCGGCCGGCTTTCCGACATGTTCGGCCGGGTGCGGCTCTACAACTTGGGCTTTGCTCTCTTCACGGGCGGCTCGTTGCTCTGCGGATTCGCCCCGAGCGCCTGGGCGCTCGTCGGGTTCCGGATGGTCCAGGCGGTCGGCGCCGCCTTCCTCTTCTCCAACAGCGCCGCGATCCTGACCGACGCCTTCCCGCCGAACCAGCGCGGCTGGGCGCTCGGGGTCAACCAGGTCGCGATCGTGATCGGCTCGGTCTCCGGGCTGGTCCTCGGCGGCGTCCTCACCTCGACGCTCGGTTGGCGGTGGATCTTCTTTGTCAACGTGCCGATCGGCCTCTTTGCCACCTTCTGGGCGCACGCCAAGCTCCGGGAGCTCGCGACGATCCTTCGGGGGTCGCGGTTCGACCTCTGGGGCAACCTCACCTTCGCCGCCGGCTTGGCGTCCGTCCTCGTCGGCCTCACCCTGGGGGCGCTCGGGAGCCTCGGCGCCTCGGCGGAGGCGACCCTCGTGGTGGTGGGCGCAGGGCTCCTCGTCGCCTTCGTGGCGATCGAGACCCGGGTGCCGCATCCGATGTTCCGGCTCGCGCTCTTCCGCCACCGGCACTTCGCCGCCGGCAATGCGTCGATCCTGCTGAATGCGCTCGCCCGGGGCGCCTTCACCTTCGTGATGGTCTTCTACCTGCAGGGCCCGCCGCTGTTCCTGAGCCCGATCACCGCCGGCTTCTTCCTCATCCCGGTCTCGGTCTCGCTCGCGAGCGTCGGCCCGGTGAGCGGGCTCCTCTCCGACCGTTTCGGGGCCCGGCGCTTCGCCACCGCGGGCCTCCTCGTCTCGGCGCTGGGCTTTGTCTGGCTCACGACGATCGGCCCGGGCGCGCCGTTCGCCGAGCTCCTGGGGCCGTTCATCCTGGTCGGGGCCGGGATGGGGCTCTTCGCGTCGCCGAACCGGGCATCGATCATGAACTCGGTCCCCCCGGAGTACCGCGGGGTGGCCTCGGGGATCAGCACGACCCTGGTCAATGCCAGCACCACCTTCAGCCTCGCGCTGGCGATCCTGCTCCTCTCGTCGGCGATGGGGCTCCCCCAGGTCGAGGCGATCTTCCTCGGGACCGGGATCCACGGCCGCTACCCCCCCGCGCTGGTCGCGAGCTTTGTCGAATCGATCCACCGGGTCTTCTGGGTCTCGGCCGGCCTGTTGCTGCTCGCGCTGGTGCCGTCGGCCCTCCGCGACCCGATCGGGGGCGCCGGCGGCGCGGCGCCGCCGCTGAGCCCTCCGGGCCATGGGGTCGTTCGCGCGTCGGGACAACGGTAATACGGCATCCCACCCTCGGTCGGCAATGGTCGCCCAACGCGTGCTTGCGATCGAGATCTCGGGCATCCGGAAGATGTTCGAGGGGGCCCCCCCGAGCGCGATCAACCTCGGTCTGGGCGAACCGGACTTCGATCCCCCGCAGGTCGCGGTCGAGGCGCTCTGCACCGCCGTGCGGACCGGCCAGAACCACTACGGGCCCTCCGCCGGGCTCCCCGAGCTGCGCGAGGCGGTCGCCGAGCGCTACCGCGACCGGCTCGCCGACACCTCCCGGGAGCATGTGATCATCACGGCGAGCGGCTCCGAGGCGCTCATGGCGGTCGCGCTCGCCCTCTACGACCCCGGCGATGAGGTGCTGGTCCCGGATCCCGGCTTCGTCCTCTACGGACCGCACGCCCGGATCGCGGGGGCGACGCCGGTCCCCTACCCCCTCGTCGAATCGGCGGAGTGGGCGCCGGACCTCGACCGGCTCGAGTCGCTGGTGACCCCGAAGACCCGGGCGATCGTCGTCAACTCGCCGAGCAATCCCACGGGCGCGGTGCTCAGCGCCCGGGCGGTCGAGCGGATCGTTGAATTCGCCGACCGGCACGACCTCTACATCGTCTCCGACGAGGCCTACGAGCAGATCGTCTACGACGGCCCGGCGACCTCCTTCTGGGGCCGCGGCGACCGGGTGGTCGTCGTCAACACCTTCTCGAAGACGCTCGCGATGACCGGTTGGCGGCTCGGCTTCTTGCTCGCCGCCCCCCCGCTCGCGATCGCGATCAACAAGATCCACTACCACATCCTCGCCTGTCCGCCGACGCCGACCCAGATCGCGGTGATCGCCGGCCTGGAGAAGGGCGGGCCGGCGCTCCGGTCGATGCTCCGCGAGTTCCGGGCCCGGCGGGACCTGGTCGTCCGGGAGCTGGGCCGCATCCGGGGGGTCAGCTTCGTGGTGCCCCGCGGCGCCTTCTACGTCTTCCCGAAGTTCCACTGGAAGGGGACCGGACTCGAGGTCGCGACGGCGCTGCTCGGCCGGGGCGTGATCTCCACGCCCGGGGACGCCTTCGGGAGCCTCGGCGCCTCCCATCTGCGGTTCTCCTTCGCCGCGTCGAGGGCCCACCTCCGCCAGGGGCTGGCCTGCTTCAAGGACGTCGCCGAGGCGATGCGCCGGTGATCCGGCTCCGGCTCGAGGCGCTCGCGCTGGGCGTCGCCGCCCGGCTCGGCCGTCGGGGACCGAACCGGGAGCTCGAGAGGTTCGCCCGGGAGCTTTCCGATCTGACCCGAGTCGACGCCCCCCGGGAGACGGATCCGTCGGGTCAGCCGTCGGCAAGAAGGGCGCGGTAGAGCGCCCGGTGGCGTTCGACCGCCACCGACCAGTCGAGGCCGATCGCCCGCCGCCGTGCCCGGTCCACCCGGCGGCGGATCTCCGGACCGTCGGCCAGGGTCTCCGCAAGGGCCCCCGCCAGCGCCTCGGGGTCGCCGTACGGGACCAGCCGCCCGGCCGCCCCCTCCTCGAGGACCTCCGGGATCCCGCCGACGGCGCTCGCCACGACCGGGACCCCCGCCGCCATCGCCTCGAGCAGCACCAGCCCGAACGCCTCCCATTCGGACGGGAGGACCAGCAGCCGCGCGTGGCCCAGGATCGCCCGGTACTCGGCCGGATCGGGTCGGTGGCCGAGCAGCCGGACCTGGGGCTCGATCCCGAGCCGTCGGGCGGTCGACCGGATCCGCTCCCCTTCCCCCCAGTCGGCTCCGACCAGGAGGAGCGGGATCCGATGCTCGGCGGGGAGCATCGCGAGCGCCTCGAGGAGCCCGGGGAGCCCCTTGTTGGAGGCGATCCGGCCGGCGTAGACGATGTACGCCTCGGGGAGCCCGGGCGGGATCGGGCCGGCGCCCGCTTCGGCCCACGCCGCCGAGTCGACGCCCGGCGGGATGACCCGGAGCTTCTCCCGGGGAGCGAACTCGGCGACCCGCCGGCGTTCGAGCTCGGTCTCGACGACGATCGCCTGGGCCGAGCGGTAGACGGCCGCCCCGAAGAGGAAATCCTGGCCCCGGAGGAGCCCGCGCTTGGTCCAGGGTTCGCGCCGGTCGGCCGGATGATAGTGGGTCGAGACGACGAACGGGATCGAGCGGCGGCGCGCGACCGCCGCCGCCTCCAGGAGGTGACCGTAGCGGTGGGAGTGGGCGTGGATGATCTGCGGTCGGTCCCGGTCGAGGGCGGGGATGAGGCCGAGCATCATCGGCATCGTGAGGCCGGGGATCAGCCGGCGGCGGACCGTGAACCAGTCGACGGGGACCCCGTCGATCGGCGTCGGCCGGTCGGTGCGGTGGGTCCAGGGCGACTCCGAGGCGAGATCGCTCGCATAGACCCGGACCGACTCCCCCTGCGCGATCAGGCCCCGGGCGACCTCCCGGACATTGGTCTCCACGCCCCCCGGGGTCCCGAACCTCAGGAGGACCTGGGCGATCCTCAACGGCCGGCGACCTCCCGGAAGAGGGCGTCCAGGCGGTCGACGCACGCCTCCCAGGTGTATCGGGGGACGACCTCCGTCTGGCCGTAGCGGCCCCACCGCCGGGCCGCAGCCGGATCGGAGCGGATCCGGGCCATCGCCTCGGCCAGCGCCGGGGCGTCGTGCGGGGGGACGAGGAGGCCGGAACGCTCCGGCTCGATGAACTCGGGGATCCCCCCGACCCGGCTCGCGATCACAGGAGTCCCCTGGGCGAGCGCCTCAAGGAGCACGAGGCCGAACGCCTCGTATTCGCTCGGCAGGACCAGCGCCTCGGCCTCGGCCATCGCGGCGGCCAGGAGCGATTCGTCGGCGAGATGCCCGGTCCACCGGACCCTGTCTCCGAGGCCCCGTTCGGCGATGCGGCCGGTGAGCCAGGGTCCCATGCCGGCGTCCTCCCCGACCAAGACGAGCGTGAGCTGGGGATCGGTCGATCCGACCCGTTCGAAGGCGTCGAGCAGCTCAGGAAGCCCCTTGTTGGAGGCGAGTCGGCCGACGAAGAGGAAGAACGGGCCCGGGAGGCCGAGGCTCCGCCGGAACGCGTCGGGCGTTGGGGGCGGGGGCGGCAGCGGCGAGCGGCCGGGGGGGATCACCGAGACGGGCGGCAGCGGGAGCCCGAGCTGGCGCAGCAGCGCCTCCTCGGCCCGGGTCTGGACGATCAGCCGGGCGGCGGCCGAGGTCTCCGGGCCGGCGAGGGCCCGGTCGTAGAACCGGCGCAGCCGGTGCCTCACCCAGCCGCCCTGGATCGACCAGATGGGGTGGAAGTGGGCGGTCAGGACGAACGGGGCCCCGCCGTGGCGGTGGAACCGCCGGGCGACGGCCACCTGGTGCGTGCCGAAGGTGTGGGCGTGAACGAGGTCGGGGCGCAGCCGCTCGAGCCTCCCCTGGAGGCCCCGGAAGAAGGGGTAGTGGAGCTCGCCGGGCAGCGACCAGACCGGCACCCGGTCGACCGTGCCGAACGGCCGCGCCTCGTGCCGGGGGACCTCCTCGGGCAGCCGCCGCCAGGGGAACTCGGTGTACAGGTCGCTCGTGAGGACATGGACCGAGTGGCCCCGGGCGTGCAGCCGGGGGGCGATCTCGGCCACGTGCCGTTCGACCCCGCCCGGGCCCGGGGGAAATCGGGTCGAGATCTCGGCGAGCCTCACGAACCTGCGGCACCGGACCGGGGGGCCGAGAGCTTGAGGGCATACTTCTTGAAGACCTCGGTCGCCCGGGCGATCGCCTCGACCTTGACGTACTCGTTGGCCTGGTGGGAGAGTTCCTCCTCCCCGGCCCCGAAGATCACCACCCGGGGGTTGACCTGGGAGTAGTGGACCGCCTCGGAGGCGTGGGCGAGGACCGCGAGCTCGGTCTGGGCGATCTCCTGGAGGATCCGGACGTGGGGCGCTTGGGGATCGATCTGGACCGACGGCATGCTCACGATCCGGCGCAGCGTGAAGGGGGTCTTGATCCGGCGCAGGTGCTCCTCGATCTCGTGGTAGAGCTGGTCGGGCGAGTACGGCGGCGGGAACCGCACGTCGACCTCGGCCGAACACTTGTTCGGCACGACATTGAGCCGGGTGCCGCCGTTGAAGGTGCCGATGTTCATCGTGACCGCCCCGAGCTCGGGGTGGGCGATCCGGCCCTTGAACGACTCGAGGCCCCGGAGGATCCGCATCATCTTCGCGATCGCGTTCTCGCCGAGGTGGGGCATCGCCCCGTGGGCCGCCTTGCCGCGGGTCTCGAGCGCGAGGTCGAGCACGCCCTTCTCGGCGTAGGCGACCCTAAGCCCGGTGGGCTCCCCGACCACGACCGCCTTCGCCCGTCGGAGCGGGAGGGTCTTGCTGAGCGCGACCGCGCCCTGCATCGTCGTCTCCTCGTCGGTCGTGAAGGCGAGGACCACCGGGATCTTCCGGGCGACCAGATCCTGGGCGGCCTGGAGCATCGCGATCACGGTGCCCTTCATGTCGGCCGCGCCGCGGCCGTACATCCGGCCCTGGGTGAGCTGGCTCTGCGAAAAGCTCCAGTAGTCGCCGATCGGCGGCGTGTCGAGGTGGCCGGAGAGCACGACCCCGCTCTGGCCGTACTCGGCCAGGAGCGCCGGGCTGTGGGTGTCGCCGAGCAGGGTGTTGCGCATGTGGATCTGGTCGGTGAACGACTGGACGTAGTCCAGGACCTCCTTACGGTCCGAGAACGGATCGCTCGGGATCTTGACGAGCTCGGCGAGCATGTCGACCATCTGCCTCTTCATTCAAGGTGTCCTACGTCGGGGCCCGAACGAGGGGCCGACGGCCGTTCCCCCCTAAGGCCCGCCGTATCTTAATCGTATGCCCCCCGATATCTCGGGGGTCGGCCCCCCTAAGGCGGCCGGGCCGGAGCCCGGTTCGCCCGGGCGATCCGGTGGCTTAGGGCGAGGGCGCGAAGGAAGCCGTCGGGGGAGCCGACCGACCGCCACTCGCCGAACCTCCGATCGAGGACCAGCGCCTGGATCCGGCCGCCGTGATCGAGCAGGTACCGGATCCCGTCGGTCACCTCGAGTTCGGCCGGCCGCTGTCGGCGACGGACCGCCGCGAGCGCCCCGAAGAGGGAGGGGGCGAAGGCGTAGACCGCCGTCGCCGCCCAGTGGGACGGGGGCCGTTCGGGCTTTTCCACCATCGACCGGACCTCGAGCCGGCGCATCCCCTCGAACGTCGGCCGGGCCACCCCCTCGATGACCCCGTAGCGCCGGGGATCGGCGACACGCCGGACCAGCAGCACCGCGTCGAGCCGTTCGCGGGCCCTCAGCCGGCCCATGCGGCTCAGGATCTCACCGGCGCGGCCCCCGAGGATCACCCCGTCGCCGGCGTGGAGGAAGAAGGGGGTCGGTCCGACGGTCCGGCGCGCCCGCAGCACCGCCTCGCCGAAGCCCCGGGGCTGCGGCTGGACGACCAGGCGGAACCGGAGCCGGCGCAAGGTGGCGTGGAACCGGCGGGTCTCGGCGATCCGTTCGGGCTGGTGGAGGTGCCGTTCGACCAGCGCCGGATCGATGGTGAAGTACTGGCGGACGAATCCCCGGTCCCGGGGCCGGATCACGAGCCCGATCGTCCGGACCCCCGACTGGGCGAGCGCCTCGACCACCAGGTGGGCGACCGGTTTGAGGGTCGGCCCCCCGGAGGGGCCGTCGCCGAAGAGCGGCAGGAACTCCTTGCGGAGCCCCCGGGTCCACGGCAGCATCCGGGACCCGTCGCCCGCGAGGGTCACGACGGCGCGCACCCGCTCACTCCGTCGGCGATCGGGTCGGGGGGGCGGAGCGCCACTGGGTCCGGGGCAGGACCTGGAGCCGCTTCGCCTCGAGCCGGCGGCGGAACCGCCGGAGATCCCGGAAGATCTCCCGGATCACCTCGCCGAGCTCCCGGCTGCGCCGGTAGCCGAGGGCCGCGAGGTGGTCGTGCTGGGGCGCGTAGAAGTGCTCCTCGGCCTCGACCCGGGGGTCGGGGGGATGTTCGATCGTCGGGCTGAGCCCGAACTCCCGGGCGATCGCGGCGACCGTCTCGGCGAGCTGGTTGACCGAGTAGGCGGCATCGAACTGGTTGAAGACCCGGTACTCGCCCGGCTTCGCGGGATTCCGCAGCGCGAGCAGCAGCGACTGCATGGAGTCCTCGAGCGCGATGAAGCCGCGGGTCTGCCCGCCCTTCCCGTACGGGGTGATCGGGAGGCCCAGGATCGCCTGGACGATGAACCGGTTGAGGGCGGTGCCCCAGGTCTCGTCGAAGTCGAACCGGGTGAGCAGGGCATCCTGGGTGATCTCGGGGGTCCGGATCCCGTAGATGACCCCCTGCATCACGTCGGTCGAGCGGAGCTGCCAGATCCGGGTGGCGTACATCACATCCCCCGAATCGAACACCTTGCTCCAGTGGTACCACGACCCCGCGCTGCGCGGGAACGGCAGGGTGTCGCGGCGGCCCCGGTACTCGATCTCGAAGAACCCCTCCGGGATCTCGACATTGGGGGTGCCGTACTCCCCCATCGTGCCCATCTTGACCAGGTGGGCCTCCGGGCAGCGGTCCCGGATCGCGTAGAGGAGGTGGAGGGTCCCGGTGAGGTTCTCGACCTGGGTCGCCACCGCATGGTGGACGTCGATCATCGAGTAGGGGGCGCTCCGCTGCTCGGCCAGGTGCACGATCGCGTCGGGCCGCTCCCGGGCGAGCACGTCGTCGACGAACCGGTAGTTCCCGAGGTCGCCCCGGTAAAAGGTGAGCGACCGGCCGAAGGCGGCCTGGACCGCCGCCAAGCGGCGGGGGAACGACGGGATCGGCGTCGCCGACCAGCTGCCGACCTCCCGGACCCGGCGGCGCGTCGCGAAGTTGTCGAGGCCGACGACCTCGTGGCCCTCGGCCAGGAGCCGGAGCGCGAGGGGCCAGCCCGAGTAGCCGTCGACCCCGGTGACCAGGACCTTCATGGGCCGGGCGCGGGAACGCCACCGGGGCTTAAGAACTGCGAAGCCCCCCCGAGAGGGCCCAAGGCCGGGAAGGAAAGCCGGATAAAGGGCGGCGCCGTTCCCCGGAGGCCGGAGGGATGCCGAACGGGGACGATCCAGGTCGTCGAGGTCCGCAACGAGCCGCTCACCGGCGCGATGATGGTCGTCGGCTTTCCGACCCACGGCCTCGTGGGGTCGGTCGCCGCCTCCTACCTCGTCCACACGCTCGACATGAGCCCCGTCGCCTACCTCACGAGCCCCGAGTTCCCGCCGACGGTCGTGATGGAGGAGGGGGTGGTGACCGCCCCCATCCGGGTCTATGCGAGCAAGATCGTCTGCGGCATCGACCGTTCGAGCGACCAGCTGGTCGTGGTGATCGCCGACATCCAGCCGCCGCTCCCGCTCCTGAACCAACTCGGCCGCACCCTGCTCGAGTGGGCCGAGACGAAGGGGATCCAGCTGGTCGTCGCGATCGAGGGCCAGCCCAAGGAGCGGGAGGTCCCCGGGGAGACCCGGGTCGTCGCCATGGCCAACCGGGCCGCCGCGTCGCTGCTCGAGAAGTACGGGTTCGACGCCGCGAACGGCGTCGTCACCGGCTTTGCGGGGGGCCTCCTCCTGACCGCGATCGACCGGACGACCCCGGTCCTGTGCCTCGTCGCCCGGGCCCACAAGGACTACCCGGACGCCCGGGCGGCCGCGAAGGTCATCGAGACGATCAACCCGCTGGTGCCGCTCCTGGTCTTCGACACCGCGCCGCTCCGCAAGAAGGCGGCCGAGATCGAGGCCGAGGTGCGGCGGAATCTCGCGGAGCAGCAGCGGACCCTCTCCACGATGAGGAACGCTCCGTCGGAGGGGCCGGGTGATATGTATCGCTGAGTCGGCGGCCGCGCCCGAAGGGGCGCCCGACACCGCCCGGCCCCCGGTCGCGCTGCGGGGCTTCCGGCCGTCGGACGTCACCGGCATCGCCGGAATCGTCGCCGAGGCGCTGCGGGAGCACTACGACCCGAGCCTCTACGAATCGCTCGGGGCCCCCTGGCCGGCCGGCTTTCTGGTCGCCGCGGGCCCCGACGGGGCCCCGGTGGGGTTCCTGCTCGGGGTCCATCAGCGCGAGGGGGAGGGCCGGGTGCTGATGTTCGCGGTCGACCGGCGGTTCCGCCGCCAGGGGATCGGCGAACTGCTCATGCGGGCCTTCCTCGACCGGTGCGTCCAGCGGGGGCTCTACCGGGCGACGCTCGAGGTCCGGGTCTCCAATGCGACCGCGATCCGCTTCTACACCCGGTTCCGCTACTCCGTGGCCGATCTCCTGCGGGGGTACTACACCGACGGGGAGGACGGCTACCAGATGGTCCGGGAGCTCCGGCCGCTCCCCCCGACGTCGGCGGCCCGGCCGATGGGCGGGGCCGGGCGAGAAAGCTAAAGCCCCTCCCCCGCTCGCCCTGCCCATGCCCTCCGCATGGCCGACCGCGTCGCAACTGATGTCGCCGGATGTCGTCACGGTCTCGGAGGAGGCGCCGATCTCGCAGGCGATCGGCCTCATGCGCACCCGCGCGTTCCACGAACTTCCGGTCCTGCGCCGCCGCAAGTACCTCGGGCTCATCACCTTCGAGACGATCGCCCGGCGGGCGAACCTCCCGCTCTCGACGAAGGTGGGCCACCTGCTCATCCTACCGCCGGTCGTGACCCCGTCCACCGGGTACGGGGACCTCGCCGAGCAGCTGCTCGCGAGCGGTCTGCGCGCCGCCCCCGTCGCCGACGCCAAGGGGACCCTCGTGGGGATCGTGAGCCGGACCGACCTCATCCGGGAGTTCCCGAAGCTCGGCGCCGTCGGCGCCGCCCGGGTCGAGACGATCCAGAGCCCCGCGGCCCTGACGGTCCGGGAGACCGACCGGTGCGCGACGCTCTTCGCCCAGATCCGGGCGATCGAGGATCATCCGCTCCCCGTCATCGACCGCCGCGGCCGGCTGGTGGGGGCGGTGGGCATCTCCGATCTCGGCCGGGTCCTCTGGCGTCCGGTCACGGGGGGCAAGAAGGATGCCCGGGCGGGTCGGTCGATCTACGATGTCGAGATCGGCACCCTGATGCACAGCCCGGCGGTCACCGTCGAGCGCGGGGCGACCGCGGCCGAAGCCGCCCGGCTCATGCAGCAGGAGAAGGTCTCGAGCGTCTTCGTCGTCGAGGAGGGCCGGCCGGTCGGCGTCGTGAGCCAGGCGGACCTGCTCGGCCTGGTCGTCGCCGCCTCGGCGAAGGGCCCGAGCCGGGTCGAGGACGTCTACGTGCAGATCACCGGGCTCCGGGGATCGAGCGACCCGACCGTCCTCTCCGAGATCGACCGCCTGGTGGCGACCGGCCTCCGCCACATCGGCCGCCAGATCCGCCCGACGCTTCTGAGCCTCCATTTCGCGCCCCACGCGAACCACCGCACCGGGGATGCCACGATCGAGGCCCGGCTCCACACCGACCGGGGGATCTTCTACGCCTCCCACACCGGCTGGAACCTCCTCGCGGGGCTCTCGGCGCTCATGGATGAGCTGTTGACCCAGATTAGGCGGTCCCGGGAGGAACGGGCCCAGCGGGAACGCCGATCCCTCCGGAGCCTCGACGATACCGACCGGTCGGCCGACCCGGACCTCGAGGCCCGCCTGAGCGTCGTCGGCACGACGGCGGCGAAGCGCCGGAGGCGTCGGCGACCATGATCCCGGGCGCCCCGCGCAACCCCCGCCAGGCCGAGATGATGATGCGCCGGCTCGGCATGGCGACCGAGCCGCTCGAGGGCGTCGAGGAGGTCGTGATCCGGACCCGGACCAAGGAGCATTACTTCCGCTCACCCGAAGTCACGATCCTGACGGTCCAGGGCACCCGGACCTACCAGGTGATCGGCCCCGTCGAACTCCGGCCGAGGTCGGCCGCCTCGGCGGCGCCCGGTCCCGCCGGGGTCCCGGCCGCTCCCGAAGGCCCCCCCGAGGAGGATGTCCAGCTCGTCATGGACCAGGCCCACGTCGACCGGGCCGACGCGATCCAGGCGCTTAGGGAGACCCACGGCGCTCCCGCCGAGGCGATCCTCCGGCTATTGACCCGATCGCCGCCCGGCAATGGGTGATGTCGACGGGTGCGGAACGGATCCTCCGGGAGTGCGTCGAGGGGTATCTCTACGCCCCCGAACCGCTAAAGCTGCTGATCTTCCGGCGACCTCCCGAACGGGGTCGGATCTGGGTCCCCATCAGCGGGAAGGTCGATCCCCAGGATCGGAACCTCGAGGCAGCGATGCGGCGGGAGCTCTCCGAGGAGACCGGCCTGGCCGACGCCCGGCGTGTCGACCCCCTCGACTGGCACGTACCGTTCGAGGGGCCGGGGGGGGAGCCCTGGCGGCTCCACGCCTACGCCGTCGAGGTTCCGCCGGGCTGGCGACCGACCTTGAGCCCGGAGCACGAGGCGTTTGAGTGGGTGACCGTTCCCGAGGCCCGACGCCGGCTCCACTACCCCGACAACCAGGCCGCGGTCGGGCGGCTGGTCCGCTGGCTCGTAGGTTCGCCCGCCGCCGCCGCGCCCCGGCCGACGGGGCACCGGCCGTACCGCCGGCACTGACCGGAGGGCCCCCGATGGGGCGACCGGGCCCCCTCCCAAACGTTTAGGGCCGTCGAGGGTCGATCGGAGTCGATGGCGACCGATCTTCCGACCGGGCCGAACGCCCGGGTCTTTCCGTCCGTGGGCCCCGCCCTCTTCGAGGCGGTCCGGGCGGCTGGGGCGCGCCGGATCCTCCTCCAGGTTCCGGCCGGCCTCGTCCGGAACGCCCACGACCTGGCCGGGGAGATCGCCCAGGCCGCTGGGGCCCGGGTCTCGGTCTCGGTGCGGCCGTGCTTCGGCGCCTGCGACCTTCCGAGCGCGGCCGAGGCGGGGCCGAGCGACCTCGTCATCAGCCTCGGCCACGCCCCGATCCCGAACGTCCGGCTCGAACGGACGACCTTCTTTGTCGAGATGCGCGATCCGCGGGGCGACCCCGACCGGCTGGCGGGGATCGTCGCCGACGGGGGGCTGCCCCGCCGGCTCGGACTGGTCTTCTCCATCCAGCACCTGGATCTCGCCGGCGTCCTTCCGGCCGCGCTGGAGCGCCGGGGGTACACGGGGGTCATCGGGACCGGTGACCGCCGGCTCGCCTACCCGGGACAGGCGCTCGGCTGCAACTACACCTCGGCCGAATCGATCGCCGACCGGGTCGAGGCGTTCCTCTTCCTCGGGACCGGTCGGTTCCATCCGCTCGGCCTCGCCTGGGCGACCGACCGGCCGGTCTGGGCGCTCGATCCGGCCCAGGGGCGGCTCGAACCGCCGATCGACCGTGCGGCGCTCGTGGCCCAGCGTCAGCTTTTGGTCGCGTCGGTCCGGGACGCCCGGCGCTGGGGCATCCTGGTCTCGGGGTTCGCGGGCCAGGACCGGAGCGCGACCGCCCGAGCCCTCGAGGAGCGGGCGAAGGCGAAGGGCCATAGCGCGACGATCCTGCGCTTCGACCGGCTGGATCCCCGGGACCTCGAGGGCCGGGATCTGGACGCCTACGTGAGCACCGCCTGCCCGCGGATCGCGCTCGACGACCGGGCGCTCTACGGCCGGCCGCTCCTGACCCCGCCCGAGTTCCTGATGGCCCTCGGCGAGCTGCCCCTCGCGCCGTACCGGTTCGACACCTATCACTGAGACCGGGCGCGGGCCGCGGCCAGGAAGGCCCGCGTGATCCGCCGGTCGTCGGAGAGTTCGGGGTGGAAGGTGAGCCCCCAGCGCAGCCCCTGCCGCAGCCCGACCACCTCGGTTCCCTGCCAGGCGATCGGCTCGGCGGCCGGGCCGACCCGGCGGATCCGGGGCGCCCGGATGAAGACCCCCGGGAAGGCCGGGATCCCGAGCTCCGGCAGCCGGACCGTCGCTTCGAACGACTCGCGCTGGCGACCGTAGTCGTTCCGTTTGACCGTCACGTCGATCCCGCCGAGCGTGGGGGGATCCGGCGCCCCCTCGGTCGGCTCCAGTCGGTCGCTCAGCAGGATGAGGCCGGCGCAGGTGGCGAGGACCGGCAGCCCGGCCGAGAGGGCCGCCCCGAGCGGCGTCCACAGACCGGAGAGCTTCAGCAGCCGGGCCATCGTGGTCGACTCCCCGCCGGGCAGGAAGAGGGCCTCCAGCGAAGCGAGGTCGGCCGGGGAGCGGACGGTGACGAGCGTCGCCGTCGGATCGGCGGCGGTGATGGCCCGACGGTGCTCGGGGACGTCCCCCTGGAGCCCCAGAACCCCGACCTTCATGGCGGGGCGGCGCGTCGGATCTCCTCGACGATCTCCCGGGCCCGGTCGAAGCGGATCGCGTGCTCGGCGATGAGCCGGGCGACGACCCGGTCGACCTCCTCGGGCCGGGCGCCCGCGCTGGCCGCCAGGTTGCGGGCGTGGAGCTCCATGTGGCCGCGCTGGATCCCCTCGGTCGCGAGCGCCCGCAGCGCCCCGAAGTTCTGGGCGAGGCCGACCGCCGCAAGGACCTGGGCCAGTTCGGCGGCCGAACGCACGCCGAGCAGCTTCACATTCGCCTTGGCCGTCGGGTGGACCGCAGTCGCGCCGCCGATGAGCCCGATCGCCATCGGGAGTTCGATCGTGCCGACGAGATCCCCGGCCGCGTTGCGCTCGAAGTGGGTCAGGGGCCGCACGACGCCGCCGTCGTCCCGGGCCGTCCAGGCGGCGTAGGTGTGGGCGCCGCTCTCGATCGCCCGGAAGTCGTTGCCGGTCGCGAGGACCACGCTCGAGATGCCGTTCATGATCCCCTTGTTGTGGGTCGCGCAGCGGAACGGGTCGGCGAGGGCGAGCGCGTGGGCGTCGAGGATCGCCTCGACGACCTCGGGGCCGGTCGCGGTCTCGGTCGCGAGCCGCTCGGCCGGGAAGATCGCGCGGGCCCGGGCCAGCCGGTGGACCGCCAGGTTCGAGATGATGCGCAGGACGACCCGGCCCTCCGCCAGCCGGGCGATCTCGGGGGCGAGGGCCTCGCACATCGTGTTGACCGCGTTCATCCCCCCGGCGTCGCGGGCGTCGACCAGCAGGTGGACGACCACCATCGTGCCCCGGGACGACGGGACGAGCCGGACCTCGAGGTCCTGGGCCCCGCCGCCGAACTTGACCAGCACCGGGTCCTTCGCGTTGGCCGCGGCCAGGAGCGCCGCCTTGGCCTCGAGGATCCGCAGGCGGGCGGCCGCCGGATCGGCGACCTGGACCACCTGGATCTGGCCGATCATGACCGGCGGCGTCGCGTGGGCGGTGAAGCCGCCCCGCTCCCGGGCCAGCTTCGCCGTGTTGGAGGCCGCCGCGACCACGCTGGGCTCCTCGAGCGCCATCGGGATCAGGTAGTCCTTGCCGTTGATCCGGAAGTGGGTCGCGACCCCGAGCGGAAGGGGGAAGGCCCCGATGACGTTCTCGATCATCCGTTCGAGCGTCGCCGCCGGGACCCCCGGCGGGAACTCGTAGGCCGCCATCTGCTCGTCGGTGAGGCCGGCCCACTCCTGGACCGTCCGGCGCCGCTCGGCGACGCTCCGGCGGTAGAAGCCGGAGATCTCCGAGGAGCGTTCGCCGCTCATGCCGATCCCTCGGGCGCCGGAGGTTCGGCCGGGGCGGTCTCGACCGGATCCGGGCTCCGGGCGACGATCACCTTCGCGGGCCGCAGGAGCCCGCCGTAGAACCGGAACCCCTGCTGGACCACCTGGAGGACGGTGCCCGCCGGATGTTCGGCGTCGGCCGGCGCCTCGCCCACCGCCTCCTGGGTCTCCGACTCGAACGGTCCGCCGGGGCTCGCGACCGGTTCGACGCCTTCGTGCTTCAGGAAGGTCTGCCACTCGCGGTGGAGGAGGTCGAGGCCGGTCCGGACCGGGTCGTCCGAAGGGAGCCGCTGGAGCGCCTCCCGGGCGAAGTGAAAGCCCTCGTAGATCGGGAGCAGTTCCCGGATCAGGGCCGCGCGCACCTGCCGGGAGGTCGACTCCCGCTCCCGTTCGCTGCGACGGCGGAAGTTCTCGAAGTCGGCGAGCAGGTACTTGTAGCGCGTCGCCCAGTCCGGCTCGGCCTCGGCCGGGGCCGGCCCGGGGGCGGCCGAGGGCGGCTCAGGGGCAGGATCCGACATGTCCGGGAAGGGAGCCGAGGGGGTTTAAGTCGATTGGTGGGCGCCCCCGGGGGCGGCCTTCGGCCCGTGTCGCTCCGGGGGTCGGGGCGGTCCGGGGTGGGCCCCGGATGGGGCTCCGGGGGCGGGCCGGTCGGATCCCGATCCGGGGGCGGTTGGGACCGCTCGGGCCATACTGTTATATCGCCGGGGGCCTCGATAGAAACGGAGGCCCCTGGCCTACCGTTCTCATGCCGGATTCTCCCCCTCCGCTGGCCGCGTACGACGCGAGCTCCATCCAGGTGTTGGAAGGGCTCCAGGCGGTCCGCAAGCGGCCGGGAATGTACATCGGATCGACCGATGCCCGGGGGCTCCACCACCTGATCACCGAAGTGGTCGACAACTCGATCGACGAGGTGCTCGCCGGGGCCTGCACCGACATCTCGGTGACCCTGCATTCGGACGGTTCCTGCAGCGTGGTCGACAACGGCCGGGGGATCCCGGTCGAGGAGCACCCGAAGTACCACAAGCCGGCCCTGGAGATCGTCATGACGGTCCTCCACGCCGGTTCGAAGTTCGACCGGAGCACCTACAAGGTCTCGGGCGGGCTCCACGGCGTCGGGGTCCATGTCGTCAACGCGCTTTCGGAGTGGCTCGAAGTCCGCGTGAAGCGGGGGGGCCGGGAGTACTACCAGCGCTACCAGCAGGGCGCCCCGGTCGCGCCGCTTGCCGAGGTCGGCGCCGCGGCGACCACCGGGACCGAGATCCGGTTCCTCCCCGACAAGACGGTCTTCGAAACGCTGGTCTTCGACCGGGAGGTCGTCGAACGGCGGCTGAAGGAGCTCTCGTTCCTCAACCCGGCGGTCACCATCCACTTCCGCGACGAGTCGGCCCAACGGGAGGCGAGCTACCATCACGCCGGGGGCATCAGCGAGTTCGTCGAGGACCTCAACTCCTCCCTGACCGCCCTCTTCGCGCCGCCGATCTACCTCCATGCCCAGCGGGAGACGACCGATATCGAGGTGGCGATCCAGTACAACGACGGCTACAACGACACGACCCTCGCCTTCGTGAACAACATCCACACCTTCGATGGCGGAACCCACGTGGTGGGGCTTCGGGCCGCGCTGACCCGGACCTTCAACGACTACGCCCGGCGTCGGGGCCTCGTCAAGGCGGAGAAGGAGGGGCTGACCGGCGAGGACGTCCGGGAGGGGCTCGCCTGCGTCCTCTCGGTCAAGGTCCTCGAGCCGCAGTTCGAGGGTCAGACCAAGGCCCGCCTCGGCAACTCGGAGGTCAAGGGGCAGGTCGAGAGCGCCGTCAACGACAAGCTCGCCGAATTCCTGGAGGAGCACCCCGCGGTCGGCCAGACCCTGATCGCCAAGGCCGTGCAGGCCGCCCAGGCGCGGGAGGCGGCCCGCAAGGCCCGCGAACTGACGCGCCGCAAGGGCCTCCTGGAGGGGGGCGGGCTACCGGGCAAGCTGGCCGACTGCCACTCCCGGAATCCGGCCGAGTGCGAGCTGTTCATCGTCGAGGGGGACAGCGCGGGCGGGACGGCGAAGCAGGGCCGGGACCGCGAGTTCCAGGCGATCCTGCCGCTCTGGGGCAAGATCCTGAACGTCGAGAAGGCCCGGCTCGACAAGATGCTCCAGAACGAGGCGATCCGCGCCCTCATCACCGCGATCGGGGCCGGGGTGGGCGATGAGGTCGACCTTTCGAGGCTGCGCTACCACAAGATCATCCTGATGACCGATGCCGACGTGGACGGCGCCCACATCCGGACCCTGCTGCTGACGCTCTTCTACCGCAAGATGAACGAGCTTATCAGCGAGGGCCATGTCTACATCGCCCAGGCGCCGCTCTACCGGATCCAGAAGGGGACCCGGTTCCAGTACGCCTACTCCGACGACGAACGGGACCGGATCCTCGCCGAGTTCGGCGACGGTCGCGGGGTCACGATGCAGCGCTACAAGGGGCTCGGTGAGATGAACGCCGAGCAGCTCGCCGAGACCACGATGCGCCCGGGACCCCGGACCCTCCTGCGGGTGACCGTCGAGGACGCGAGCCGGGCCAACGAGATGTTCAAGATCCTGATGGGCGAGGACGTCGAGCCCCGCCGCCAGTACATCCAGGAGCATGCGATCGAGGTCACCAACCTCGACGTCTAGGCGCCGTGCCCGCTCCTCCCGTGACGGTCGTCGACGCCCTTCGGCGGCTCGGTGAGCCGGAGGCGGCCCACCTTCTCCGCCCGGTGCAGTACCGGCCGGCGGGGACCCTCATCTCGATCGCGGAGGTCGAGGGCGATGGGGGGCTCACCTGGCGGGGCGCCTTGATCCAGGGAGGCCGGGTCGAATGGCTCGGGCCCCCGCTCGATCCGTCCCCGGACCCACCGGGGGGCCCGGCGATGGCCGACACCGACCGGTTGGTGCGCCTGGTGACCCGGGCGGCCCACAACTACCTCGCCCGCCTGGCCGAGATCGACGAGGCGATCAACCTTCGGGAGGGGGAAGGGGGGACCCCGACCCTCGCCGAGCTCGGCCGGTACCGCCGGCTGATCTCGAGGGTCCGGGCCCAGGTCGGCCGGATCACGCTCTTGCTGGACGAACTGGAGGGTCCCCTGGCCCCCGCCTTTCCGGGCCTCCCGGCGTCGATGCCCACCCTGCGGTCGACCGTGCTCGGCCTCCCCGGGATCAGCGGCCACTTCGAGGAGTCGTTGCGGGACCTGCTGCTCCTCCGGGACTCCCACGAATCGAACCGGCTGGCGGCGGCGGCGAACGAACTGAGCGCCGCCTCGAACCGGATCGCCGCGATCGCCAACAGCTCCAACGTCCGGATGCTGGGGCTCGCCTACGTCGCGCTCGTGATCGCGCTCATCGGGGCGGTGATCGTGATCCCGAACACCGCGGCGACGATCCTCGGCATGCCGAGCGCCGGATGGGTCCCCGGCGGTTGGGTCGATCTGGTCCTGGTCGTGACCGCGGCGGTGCCGCTCCTCTTCGTGCTCAGCCGCCCGTGGATCCGGGCCGTCCTCGCGGCCCGGCCCCAGTTCGAGAAGGCGAGCGCCGAGGGGATGGCCGATCTCCCCGAGGTCACCGTGGCCGACACCGGGACCGGCCGGGAACGGCTTATCCGCCGGTCGCCGTGACCCCGTCCATGCCGACGCCGAGGCCCTCGCCGCCCCTGCTGATCACCGACGCCCTTCTGGTCACCCAGGACGCCGACCGCCGGATCCTCCGGGGCGATCTCCGCATCGAGCAGGGTCGGTTCACCCACGTCGGTCCTCACGCCCCTCGGGAGGGCGCCGAACGGATCGATGGGCGGGGCTTCGCCGCGGTACCCGGCTTCATCAACACCCACGGCCACGTCGCGATGGCGCCGCTGCGCGGGATCGCGGACGACCGTGATCTCGGCGGATTCCTCGAGGTGCTCTTCCGGGTCGACGCCGACCGGACCGAAGCCGACGTCGAGGCCGGGGCCCGGGCCGGGATCGCCGAGATGCTGTGGGGGGGGACGACGAGCTTCCTCGACATGTACTACTTCCAGGACGCGACCGCCCGGGCGGCCGTCGGGCTCGGGGCGCGGGGCTTCCTCGGCTGGGCGGTGCTCGATGCCGACAAGACGACCCAGAAGGGCGACCCGGTCGACAATGCCGCCGCGTTCCTGCGACGGTGGAAGGACCACCCGCTCATCCAGCCGCTGCCGGCGCCCCAGGGGGTCTACGTCTGCGGGGAGGAGACCTGGCGGCGGACCCGGGAGCTGGCCGACCGGGAACGGACACCGATCACCTACCACCTGTCGGAGACCCTCCGGGAGGTCCACGACCACGAGGCGGCCCACGGGAAGCGCCCGGCGATCTGGCTCGACGAGATCGGCTTTCTGGGCGCCGGCCAGGTCGCCGCCCACGGGGTCTGGCTCACCCGGCGGGAGATCGAGATCCTGGCCGCCCGGAAGGTCGCGATCGCCCACTGCGCGAGCTCCAACGCCAAGCTCGCTACGGGCGGAATCTGCCCGGTGACCGAACTGCGCCGGGCGGGGGTCGCGGTCGGTCTGGGGACCGATTCGGTGGCGAGCAACAACTCGCTCTCGATGCTTCGGGAGATGCACGTCGCCGGCCTCTTCCAGAAGCACCACCGCTGGGAGGCGGCCGCACTGTCCCATCAGGAGCTGCTCGACCTGGCCACCCGGGAGGGTGCCCGGGCGCTCGGGCGGGACGCCGATCTGGGTTCCCTGGAGCCCGGCAAGATGGCCGATCTGAGCCTCTTCAGCCTCGACCACCCGACCCTCCAGCCCGCCACGCCCGAGGCGATCGTCTCCCACCTCGTCTATTCGGCCTCGGAGGAGGCGATCGACTCGGTCTACGTGGGGGGAGTCCCTGTCGTCCGCG